>JASIGB010000348.1:0-3337 GCA_030045355.1 Bryobacteraceae bacterium | reverse complement strand
TGGTTTCGGTTTCCTTGATGTGATAGCGCGAATATTCCTGCGCAATATCGTAGGCAAAGACGTAGGTCCGGCGCCCGCGCAGTGTGGCCCAGTGGTCCCAGGAAAATTGCGCCTGGCTCTGCGGATCGAAAATCTCGGCCATCATGGTGCCGAATTCCCCGGCCGACACGGTGCCGCCGAGCTGTTCCATCTTGACGTTGGTCACCGGCTGATCGTTCTTCATGATCACTTCATAGTCTTCCTGATGGCCGTTGTAGCTGAGCTTGGCGGTGATGGTATCCATGTGATACCAGCTCGAACCGGTGCCTCCGCGGTCGACGTCGCGGCGCGTCACCTGCAAGCAGATGAAATTGGGCAGGCTCTTGGTGTAATTCTCCACGTATTCGCGCGCCTGGTCGATGACTTTGGCCTGTTCGACGGAGTCGGGCGGCGGAATCGGCACGATCACGGGCGGGGGCGCGGGCGGCGGAGGTTCGGCCAAATTGGCAGAGGCATCGCCTAATTCCTTCAGAGCGGCGACGGTCTTGGGGCCCGCGCCGAGCGATTGCAGCTCTTCGATGGTGCGGTCGTCGAGCTTTTCGGTCATGCGGAAGTGGCGCAGAGTCTCGGCGACTTGCTTATCGGGCTGCTTTAGTTGGACGGCGGATTTGATGAAGTCGGTCAGTCTCGCGACCGTGAGCGGCATCTCGTTAGCCGCGGTAAGAGCGAGCGAGGTCACCAGGAGGAGCAGACAACGCATAAGACTATTTTGACCGATTGAAGAACCGTTTTGTAACGGAGCGGATCAGTTCACCAGACCGTGGCACTTTTTGTACTTCTTACCGCTGCCGCAGAAGCACAGATCGTTGCGGCCGTGCTGGGGCGCGGCGGCGATCGGCTCGTGATCGTGATCGTGCTCCTCGTCTTCATTGGGGAAGAACACGGGATCTTTGCCGTGCAGCATCAGCCGCTGGTCGAGCGCGATGCGGACGAGATTCTCTTCGTCTTCACGAAACCCGCCGGCCGCTTTTTCCACTTTGGTCATCAAGGCGCGAATGCGTCCGGCTGACGTTTCGCCGGGAATCGCGAGCGCATACGCGAACAGCGCGTCGGTACGAAATTCGTCTTGATCGAAGAATTCCGCTAAGCGCGGCGCCTCCGAAGCGAGATTCAAATATCCGACGCCCCAGATGGCCTGGGTTTTGACGGCGGGATCGGGATCGTCGAGATGCTTGGCGGGATACGCGGAAAAGCGCTTGTCGAAGGAGCGCGCCATGGCTTTGAGCGCTTTTGCGCGGCTGCGCGGGTCTTCATACAGGTTCAGGATCGCCTTGTACACTGCCGGATTGTCGGACTGCTCGGCGAGGCCGACCACTGCTCCGGCGCGCTCTTCGATGGCCGCCTTCGGATTGGCCAGGACTTTGAGCATGGCCTGGCGCAGATCGGTTTCGTCTCCGATTTCGCCGAGCGCCTCCCAGCAGGCCCCGCGAACCGCCGGCTCGGGATCGGATTGGGCGAGTTGGATCAGGCGCGAGCGAACGGCAGGCGAGAGGTCCGTGCCCTGATAGCTCGATGCCACATCGGCACGCAGGGTGGGCGAGCCGCGTTCGAGCATCGCCAGGCGGTCCTCATCTTCGAGCGCGTGGAAGTCCGGCGAGGCCTCCGCGGGATAGAGGTTCCAGATATCAAACGGCTCGTCAGCAATGGTGGAGGTCTCTTCCGGCGTTTCGAGGCTGCGGATGACCGCTTCCAGCGGCGCGCGGGCGCCGGAATCGCCAGCTGGAATTTGGGCGAGAGCGGCTTCGATGGCCGGAATGGCCGCCCGATCGCCGTAGGTTTCCAGGCACAGTGCAGCGTCCTGGGGATCGATTGCCAGCCGCCGCGTCAACGCTTCGAGAACCCGCGCATCGCGGATGCGCAGCGCGGCCAGAACGAACGGAATGTCGCGTGCGTCTTGGTCCGCAAATTCGGCGAGCAATTCGAGCAACGGCTCGACGGCAGGCGCGCCCAATTGGACCAGCGCTTCCACCAGGTCGTCGTCGACATTGCCCTCGCTCTCCCTCACGACGTGCGCGAAAAAGGGTATGGCGGCGGGAGTGTGGAGCACGCGAAACAGGTCGATGAGCAACGGCTCCAGCTCCATCAGATCCTCGCCGTGGTCCTCAGCAGCGAAGCAGACCAAATCCGGCAGCGACTGCTCGGGATGGTCGAGAATCGCGTGCAGCAGCCGCTGGTCGACTGGGATATAGCCGTGACCGGCCGCCTGCAGCAGTGTATAGGCCGGGACGCCTTCATAGCGGCCCGGCTCGAGAATGAGTTCCGGATGCGGCAGGAAACTACTCTTCTTCTTTTACGACGTTGACGGTAATTTCGGCGGTGACTTCGCGATGCAGCTTCACCGGCACCTTGAACTCACCCAGAGTCTTGATGGGTTCTTCGAGCGCGATCTTGCGGCGCTCGACCGTGTAGCCCTGTTTTTCGAGCGCTTCGGCAATGTCTTTCGAAGTGACGGAACCGAAAAGCTGGTCGTTTTCGCCGGCCTTTTGCGCGATCGTGATGCTGACGGCGCCGATGAGCTTGCCGAGATCGGCGGCTTCCGATGCCAGCTTGGCTTCCTTGCGCAAATGCGCCTGGCGTTCCTGCTCGACGATTTTCTTGTTGGCTTCCGTCGCCGGGACCGCCATGCGCTTGGGCAGCAGAAAATTGCGCGCGTAGCCCGGCGCCACTTTCACCAATTGGCCGCGCGATCCGAGCTTGTCGACGTCTTCTCTCAAGATTACTTCCATCATGACGAGTCTCCTTAGATCGCCGCGGCGAACGGAATCAGCGCGATGTTGCGCGCTTGCTTGATGGCTTCCGCCAAGCGTTTCTGGTGCGGCGTGCAGACGCCGGAGATGCGGCGCGGCACGATTTTCCCGCGCTCGGAAATGAAGGCCGAGAGCATCCGCACGTCTTTATAATTAATGTCGTCGATTTTTTCCACGCAGAACCGGCAAACCTTCTTGCGCCGGAAATATTGTTTCTTGGTGGCCAGCGCCTTATCGCCGCCGGTGGGCCGCATGGACCCGCTGATGGGACGTCCGCCGCGTTGTTCAGGCATTGCTTAGTCTCCCTTCTCCGCGCCGGAACTCGGGGCCGGCGCGCCCGGCATCGGCGCTCCGGGACGCGGGCCGGCCGGTTCCGCCGCACCCGCCATCACGTGCTCGAGCGAGGGAGCCGGAGCCGCGGGCGGCGCCGGTTTGCGCGCGGCGCGCTTTTCGCGCTCCTTCTTGCGCTTTTCGATCTTCTTCAGCTTTTCGTCGATGCGCACGCTCTGGAACTTCATCACCAGGTCCGAGACGCGGAGGCGCCGTTCCAT
>JASIGB010000036.1:0-2897 GCA_030045355.1 Bryobacteraceae bacterium | reverse complement strand
GGTTAGGACTGGGGGTGGCGGCGGGGCTGCTGTTTGCTCCGAAATCGGGACCCGAAACCAGGGACCTGCTACGGTCCAAGGCCGATGAAGGCAAGGAGTTTTTGAAGCGGCGAACCGCCGAGGTGCGGGAGCAGGCCTCGGACGCGATCGAACGCGGCCGGTCGACAGTCACCAAGCAACGCGACAATCTGATGGCTGCCGTGGAAGCCGGCAAGCAGGCCTATCGCGAGGCAGTCAGCGCCACGCCCAACGACGCCGACCGTTTGTAAGATCCGCGGAGAAACATCATGAGCGAAATCGCTTTGCTGTACGTGATGGCAGCGTTTGTCATCATCGCGGCCATTGCGCTGTGCATTCAGGCCGGCATGCTGGCAGGAATTTACCGCACCACCAAGGCGCTCCAGGAATCCATCAATCCGCTGCTTCCGAAGGTGGAAAGCCTGGTCACCAAGGCCGACGCGACCGTGGAGCAGAGCGGTAAGCAAATCACCGAGGTCACCACGCGGGCCAACGAAATCCTGGATTCCACCAAACGCCAGTTGGCGATCGTGGAGGAAGTGGTGGGTGACGCAGCGGCGCGCGCCAAACTGCAGATGGAGCGCGTCGAGCTGGTGATCGACGACACCTTAAGCCGCGCGCACGAGACGGTGGCCGTGGTTCACGACGGCATCATGCGGCCGCTGCGCGAAGTGAACGGGATCGCGGCGGGCGTGCGCGCCGCGCTGGGGGCGCTGGCGCGTGGCAACCGTGCGACGGTGGACCGTGCCACCAGCGACGAGGAGATGTTTATCTAGCTACTGCGAGGGCGGGGGCGCCGTGGCAGGTGCGCTGGTCGACCCCGCTGAGCCCGGAGAACCGGCCGAAGTGGACGGGCCGGAGCTAAACGGACTCGAACTCGGACCGCTTCCAAACGGAGAGTTGCTGCCGCTTTGGTTTTGCTGCATCTGCTGCTGTACATTCTGCTGCGCGTTGACGGCAGCGGCGCCCACCACGTTCTTATCTTTCTTGAGGTCGTAGATGAATTCCCACTCCTTGTACTTGGAGCGGTCGTTGACTTTGTGGATGCCCTTGCCGTCAGCAGTGCTGGCGACTCCGGCAATCCCGCCTGTATTCCCGCTGGTGAACGCGGAAGCGATGGAAGACGGTGGCTGCCGCGGCGTAGTAAGGAGGTTCTGAATCATACTGGCCGCGCTTTGCGGGCCGGCGGCGCCCGTTGGATTTCCGGGACCACCGGGGTAGCCAGCCGTGCCAGCGCCGCCCACATAACCTCCCGATGGCCCCGATGGCGGGTAACCTGGGTTCGGATAGGGAGAAGCGCTCGGAGCGAATCCAGTGGAGGGATTCGCGTTGGGAGGCGATCCGAATGGCACTGGCGCCACCGGCTGGCCGGGCACCTGTGGGGGCTGGCCGGGAATCCCAGATTGACCGGGAACGCCGGTTTGGCCCGGCTCAGCGGGATTGCCGGGCTGATTGGGGTCGCCGGGCTGGCCCGGCTGATTAGGGTCGCCCGGCTGTATAGGCTGGCCCGCTACGGGCTGCCCGGGCACCGGTTGCCCGACGACTGGTTGCGGTGCCGGCTGCGGCTGTTGAGGCTGATTGGGATCCGGCTCGGGCGGAGGCTGGTCACCCGAAGGTTCGCCGGGGAGGTCGCCGGGATTGCCGGCTGCGGCTTCGCTCTGAGACCCGATGATGCGATCGCTGGGCCTTTTCTGGGCCATGTCCAGCGGATTGATCTGCTGGGCGTTGGGGTCGTTAGGATTATTCGGATCGGCGGGTTGTCCGCTGTTCGCCGAACCCGAGCTTTGAGATGTTTGTGAAGTCTGCGAAGTTTGCCCGTTCGGGGAAGTCTGCCCGTTCGGGGAAGTCTGAGAAGCATTCGCGCCCGCTCCGCCGCTCGATCCGGGCAACGGGGGCGGAGGCTGTACCAGCGAGTCGGTGAGCTGTCCGGCCGGCCCCACGTGCAGCAAGCGATACTGCTTGCCAGTCAACGGGTCTAAGTACCGGTGGCGCAGGAAGCGAATGTTGCGCGTAGTCTCCAGATCGTCCAGGGTCTGGGGATAAAGCTGGTATTTGCGGTAGAAGAGCTGGATGGCGCGAACGTACTGGTGTCCGCGATCGATGGTCATCTGTTCGCGGTCGCGCTGCGATTCGAACGCGAAGCGCGGCACTTCCATGTAAAGGGTGATGGCGACCGCCGCGGCCATGACGAGCACCAGAAGGAGCGCGAAGCCCGACTCGTTGTTTCCCCGTCGTACTGCCGGTTTCATCCCTTCAGCTCGGCCTCGAGCGGCAGCGTCTGCTGGTTGTTGCTCTTGAATTCCGTATCTTCCACCACCGCCGAATTGACGCCGATCCGCAAGATTTTGTAGCGCTTCTTGATCATATCGCCTTCGCCGGCGATCACGATATCTTCGCCGTCCAGAAAAAACGCTCGACGGTCGCCGTCGGCCTTGTTCTTGTTGATGAAACCGTAGAATTTGAGCGGGATGGGCGGCGCCTTGGGCTCGGGGGCCGGCGCGGGCGGCTTTTGCTCGATGGGGCCGACGAATGGACGCTTGATCGCGATTATGTCCGGCTCCTTTACGCCGATCTCCGCGGGCGGCGGCGTGGCGCTGATCTCAAACAGCGAACGCGTACCCGCGTCCACGTCTACTTTTTTCAACTTCGCGAGCAAATCCAGACGCAGGGTCGGGTCGATGTTGGCGGTATCGACATCCTTGGGTTTGAACGACGGCCGGAACTCGCGCGAGCCGCCGGCGTCCTCCTGCACTCTACGGAATGATGACCGTTGGGCCCCGCGTTGCGCCTCAACCGGGGACGGGGCGGACGCTGCGCCGCGCGCGCGGCTGGGGGCGGGCGTCGAAGCCGAATCGCCACCTGGATTGCTGCTGTTGTAG
>JASIGB010000347.1:0-3692 GCA_030045355.1 Bryobacteraceae bacterium | reverse complement strand
GCGGCCTTTTTCGCCGTCTCGTCGGCGCTCTCCACGGCGACGTACAGATTCCAATGCGGCGGAACGCCGGAATTGCGCTCTTCCTCAGTCATCGTGTACAGCCCCGCCGCGATGCGCCCGTCGAGTTGCATCAGGCTGTAGAAACTATTTTTGCCGATAGGAACGTCCTGCGGCGTCCAATTGAAAAGCGCGCTGTAAAAGCTCTTCGCCGCGCTCTGATTCGATGTGGGAAGGTCCACCCAGCAAAATTCCCCCGGGGCAAATCGTTCGATGACCGGCATCCCTAAATCATAAAACAACGGGAAATCTTGAGGCCTCGAGAACGCGTCTGGCCTATCATGAAGAAAGCGGTGTCGCCATGATTCTCACGCATCCGTTCCGAATCGCGATCCTTCTTGCGGCCTCACTCGCGGTGACGGCGCAGCAGGGTCCACCCGAACGCCCGTTCCCTCCCGAGCCCGAGCAGCCGGAAGACCTCCGCCTGCCGAACGGCAAGTTCCAGCGCGATGAAATTCTCAAGGCCGAGTATCAAAAAACGCTGGAGGACGCCCGCTCGCTCGCCAAGCTGTCCACGGAGCTGAAATCCGATCTGGAAAAAGGCGACTACAACGTCCTCTCCATCGCCACGCTCAAGAAGACCGATGAAATCGACCGCCTCGCGCGGCGCGTTCACGATCGCCTGCAACACTGACCGCGGCGCCATCCGTCCATAACGTATCGGAAAACGTAGCGCATGCACGTCGCGTGGCGCGCGGGCAATCATGCCTGCGCTGTTTTTTCTTGGCGTTCACAAAGTGTGGCTTTTTCCCCACCCGCGAACGCTCGCCGTACGTGGTTTTTGATATGTTACGCTCGTCTAAGCTAAGCCGAGTTTTGCCACATTCATGGTTCCCACACGCGAAAAAGCGCAGCTGATGAGCGCCTCCGAAATCGACCGCACCCTGGTCCGGCTCGCGCACGAGATTCTGGAAAAAACGCAGGAACTTCGCCGCTTGGCTTTCATCGGCATTCGCCGCCGCGGCGTCCCGCTCGCTCTGCGCCTGGCCGAAAAGATCAAGAGTCTCGAGAACCTCGCGGTCCCCGTGGGCTTCCTCGATATCAATCTGTATCGCGACGACCTGTCCACGGTCTCCGAGAAGCCCGTGCACAGCGCCACCGAAATCAGTTTCCCGGTCACCGGTAAGGACATCATCCTGATGGACGACGTGCTCTACACCGGCCGCACCATTCGCGCGGCGCTTGACGCACTCTTTGACCAGGGCCGCCCGGCGCGCGTCCAACTGCTGGTGCTGATCGATCGCGGCTGGCGAGAGCTGCCCATCGAGGCCCGCTATGTGGGCCGCATGGTCCAGACCAGCGCCAACGAAATCATCGAAGTGAAATTCAAGGAAGTGGACCAACACGACAAGGTTCTGCTAGTGGAAAAAACTTAAATCCCATGCCGGCTGGTTTGTTCAAAGGAGGTTTATTGGGAATTGAGCCGCTGGAGCGCACCGAGATCGAGGCCATTCTCGACCGCGCCAAGCGTTTTCAGCCGCGCCAGGCCGACGCGAAAAAATCCGATCAGCTTCGCGGCCGCATGATCGTCAATCTGTTTTTCGAAGCTTCCACGCGCACACGCACCAGTTTCGAAATCGCGGCCAAGCGCCTGGGTGCCGACGCCATTTCCATCACCGCATCGGCCTCCAGCGTTTCGAAAGGCGAATCGCTGGTCGACACCCTGAACACGCTGGGCGCCATGCACCCGGACGCCATCGTGATGCGCCACGCGGCTTCCGGCGCTCCGCATTTTCTCGCGCGCTACCTGCCCACGCCGATTATCAATGCCGGGGACGGCACGCACGAGCATCCCACGCAGGCCCTGCTCGATGCCCGCACCATCCTGGACCGCCGGCCAACGCTGGAAGGCCTACGCGTCGCCATCATTGGGGACATCGCGCACAGCCGCGTGGCGCGCTCCAATATGCATCTGCTTTCCAAATTCGGCGCTGAAATCGTGCTGTGCGGTCCCGCATCGCTGCTTCCGCCGCAACTCGCTCAGATCGCGCCCCACGTCAGCCTCACGCACAAAATGGAGGATGCCATTCGCGACGCCGACGTCATCATGATGTTGCGCGTCCAGCTCGAGCGCCAGCACGAGGCCGCGTTCTCGGCCAACGAATATTTCCAGTTCTACGGCCTCCGCCTGGAGCATATGAGCCTGGCGAAACCGGGCGCCATCGTGATGCACCCCGGACCCATCAACCGCGGCCGTGAAATTTCCTCCGAGGTCGCCGACTCCGAGCAATACTCGGCGATTCTCAATCAGGTGGAAAATGGAATTGCGGTGCGTATGGCCGTGCTGGAGCGCATTCTCGGAAACTAAATGTCGAAACTGATCATTCGTAACGGCCGCGTGATGGATCCCGCCGCCGGTATCGACGTGGTTCGCGACCTCGCCATCCAAGACGGGCGCATCGCCGCCATCGGTCAAAACATCGACTCTTCCGGGATCACCGAGCTCGACGCCACCGGGTTGATCGTCGCGCCCGGCTTCATTGACATGCACGTCCATTTGCGCGAGCCGGGCTTCGAGCACGCCGAGACCATCGAGACCGGATCGCGCGCCGCCGCCGCGGGCGGATTCACTTCGATCTGCTGCATGCCCAACACCTCGCCCGTCAACGACAACGCGACGGTGACCAGCTACATCACAGAACGCGCCGAGCGCCACGCCGTCGTGAACGTGTTTCCCATCGGCGCCATCACCAAGGGCAGCGCGGGCGAAGAACTGGTCGCGATCGGCTTAATGAAGGAAGCCGGCATCGTCGCTATCTCCGACGACGGCCGTCCCGTCATGAACGCGCGCGTGATGCGCCGCGCGATGGAAACCGCGCGCTCGTTCGGGCTACCAGTGATCGATCACTGCGAAGACCTGCACTTGAGCGCCGGCGGCGACATGAACGAGGGCGTCGAAAGCGTGCGGCTCGGGCTGCGCGGCATTCCCGCCGCTTCCGAAGACGTCATGGTGGCGCGCGATATTCTGCTCGCCGAGCTCACCGGCGCGCGATTTCACGTCGCGCACATCTCCTCGCGCCACGCCGTGGAAATGCTGGCGTTCGCCAAGGCGCGCGGCCTGGCAGTCACCGCCGAAGCCACACCGCATCATTTTGCCATCGCCGACAGTGAAATGCCGCCCTACGACAGCAACTATAAAATGAAGCCGCCGCTGCGCACCTCCTGCGACGTCACGGCCATCACGCAGGGCCTCGTTTCCGGCGCCATCGACGCCATCGCCACCGATCACGCGCCGCACGCCGGCAGCGAAAAGATGCAGGAATTCGAGCAGTGCCCCTTCGGCATCCTGGGCCTGGAAACCGCCATCGGCATCGGGCTGGAGCGCCTGGTGCACACGGGAAAAATCACTCTGATGCGCATGATTGAGCTGTTCACCAGCGGCCCCGATCGCGTCCTGAACCTACAGCGCGGCCGCCTCGCCATCGGATCACCCGCCGATGTCACCATCTTCGATACCGAACGCTCCTGGACCTACGACGTCAACCGATCGGCATCCAAGAGCCGTAATTCTCCTTTTCACAATCACACGTTCCGCGGCGGTCCGGTCGCGACCATCGTCGGCGGCAAACTCATTTGGTCTGTGGCGTTCGCGCTCTGATGTGGTGTTCACACTCGTGTGAACGCTGATAAACTAC
>JASIGB010000346.1:0-4494 GCA_030045355.1 Bryobacteraceae bacterium | reverse complement strand
GGCTTTGTTCGCGATCATGCTCGCGTTCGGGATGTTTTGGATGCTGGGCGACAAGACGGCTCTCTGGCGCGTGCTCTTCCCGTTGTTGCCCGAACAGGTGCGCATCGGGATCCATCCCGAATACACGTACTGCATCTTCAGCCTCGCCATCGCAGGTTTGGCGGCGGTGGGGCTGAATGCGTTGCGCGTTCCGAGCGGAGTTCGCTGGGCGATTGCGCTTGCAATCGCGCTGGATCTTTTCCTCGTAGGATCCGGCCGGCCGATGAATCTCGCGTCGCTCAAGACGGATCCCGCGGTTACGCCCGATGCCCTTGACGGCAATCCTGCCGTACTCGCTCAAGTGCGGCGCTACGTCCAGCAGAATGTACCGCCTTGGCGATTCGACACCGTGGACGCGAGCATGGAATGGACCAACGGCGCGCCGATTCTGCGGATTCCGTGCGCGGCGGGCATCAGCCCGATGGCGCCGGAGAATGCGATTCAGTTGCGGCTTTTTCTGCACGACGGGTACCGGTGGGGATGGAATTATCCGCTCGAAAAGCTCGATTCGCCGGTGTTGGATCTTTTGAACGTGCGCTACGTGATCACGCGCCCGGCAGACGCGCCGCGGCTGAACGCGAATGCAAAATTTCGTCACGTTGGCAGTTTGCCCGGCCAAGAACTGTTCGAAAACACGCAGGCCTTTCCCCGATTCTTCTTGGTCCACGATACGCGCCGCGTGGCATCGCTCGATGAGGCACGAAATTTGATTCTTCGCCGCTCCATCGATTTGCGGCAGACGGCGCTGGTGGAGGAAAGGCTCTCTGTAGCCGCGGCAGAGGGAGCCTCGGAGGAAGTACGGACCCTGAGCTACGAGCCGAACCAGATCGAGCTTGCCGTGCACGCGGCGAGCGCCGGTTTGCTGGTGCTTTCGGAGACTTACTACCCGGGATGGCGAGCGTGGGTCGACGATCGGCCCGCGGATGTTTATCCTACCGACATCGCGCTGCGCGGCGTTCTCATCCCAGCCGGCGACCATCGCGTCCGCATGGAGTTTCGTCCGCCCCTATTCGCGCTTTCCCTCGGAATATCCCTGGGGACTGCAATTCTATTGGGTTTTTCAGCATTCCTATACAGGCGAAGTGCGCGCCACGATACAATTAAAGTGAATGGGAAATAGCGCCTCAACCCCTCACGTTCGCGTCCTCGTAGCCGACGATGAAGAGAACCAACGCGCTGGTCTATCCAAGATGATCCAGTCCTGGGGATTCACGGTGGATACCGCTTTCGACGGCCAGGATGCTTACGACAAGCTGTCTCATACGCCCACCCACGTTCTCGTAACGGACCTGATGATGCCGCGCATGGACGGCTTCGAGCTGCTGAAGCGGCTGGGAGCGCAGAACACCATGCCGCCCACGATCGTATTGACGGCCTTCGGCAATATCGAGACCGCGGTTCAGACCATGCACGATCTAGGGGCGTTCTGGTTCCTGGAGAAGCCCATTCAACCGAGCGCGCTAAAAGTTCTGCTGGAGCGGGCGGCGACGCAAAGCCGCTTGGCCGAGGAAGCGGAGCGGTTGCAGCGGCAGCTTTCCTATCAGGGTGTGCTAGTGGACCTGGTGGGAACGTGTCCGGCCATGCAACAGGTATTCTCGCTGATCCGGCAGGTGGCGCCTTCGAAAGCGGCCGTGCTGATCACCGGCGAAAGCGGAACCGGCAAGGAGTTGGTGGCGCGCGCCATACATCACCTGAGCCCGCGGCGCGACGGTCCGTTCGTGGCCATCAACTGCGCGGCGCTGCCCGAGACGTTGATGGAAAGCGAACTGTTCGGGCACGAAAAGGGCGCGTTCACGGGTGCGGTGGAGCGGCGCGCCGGATGCTTCGAGCTGGCGCAGCACGGAACACTGCTGCTGGACGAACTGGCTGAGATGCCGGTGGGAACGCAAGCCAAGCTGCTGCGCGTTCTGGAGGATTCGTTCGTGCGGCGCCTGGGCGGAAAAAGCGAGATCGCGGTGGACGTGCGGGTAATCGCATCCACAAACAAGGTTCTCGAAGAGGCGTTGCGCAAAGGCGAATTACGGGAGGATTTGTATTACCGTCTCAACGTATTCCACATTCCCTTGCCGCCCTTGCGGCAGCGGGAAGGGGACCTTCCGCTGTTGACCGAGGCGCTGATCGAAGTGCTGAACCGCAAGCACGAGACTCGCGTGGTGGACGTCAACGCCGAGGTAAAGGAAATGCTACGGCATTATTCCTGGCCGGGCAACGTTCGCGAGCTGCGCAATGTACTGGAGCGCGCTGTGATTCTGGCCGGCGAAGGGACCATCACCAAGCATCATCTGCCGCGCGACTTCGGCGTGCCCGCGGGCGCCAAGCAGGTGCAGCAGGAGCTGGAGCCGGATGCGGTTCGTCTGCCGGTGGGGACCACCGTAGGTGAGGCGGAGAAAGCCCTCATCCAGATTACGCTCAAGCACACGCGCAACAACAAAACTCGGGCGGCCGAAATCCTCGGCATCAGCCTGAAGACTCTTTTCAACAAACTCAAGGAATACGGCGCGGCCGAAATGGAGGCCGGAACCGAGGCTTAAATGTCCCTCAAGGCACGGCTGCGCGGCGCGATTGTGGCACTCGTCACCGCCGTCGTGGTTGTGATGTCCTTGCTGTACCTGTCGGATTTCACCAAGGCCACCTTCAGCGGGGCGTCCGATCGCGCCGATCTGGTGGCCGATCAGTTCCGTGTTTACCTCGAAAATCACTTGACCATGGAGACGGCGGCGCACGGGCTGCATCCCGCATCTCCGGCGCAGTGGGAGGCCACCTGGACGGAAATCGTCCGTAGGGACCCCGACATCACCGCCATGCTCAAGTCCACACTGGCTAAGGCCGATCTGGCGCTGGCGATCCTGATCACCGACGATCACGGCGATATTCTGGCGGCCACGCCGCTCACGCACAATAGCGCGTTTTCGAGCCCCGCCGCCGGCGCCGAGGATATTCACCAGATCGAGCAGCGCTGGTGGGCGGCGAATCTCTGGGATCTGCTGACCCGCCGTGAAAACTACGTATCCAGCCGCCCGCTGGGCATTCAAGGCAGCAAGCACGTGCTGTTCAAGATCACCGTGGTGATTCGTTCGGTTTTGTTGCGGCATTCAGTGGAGCCCGCGCTCAAGAATCTGGTGCTGGCGTTCGCATTGGCGGCCTGCATCTCTATTTTTCTCGGAGCCGTGTTGCCTAACCTGTTGCTGGACCCGTTGCAACGCGTGAGCCAAAGCATCGACCTGATCCGGACCGGCCAGTTCGGCGCGCGGGTGCAGGGACGGGAGGCGCGCGAATTCGCCGACGTGCATTCCAAACTGAGCTTGCTCGATGCGCAGTACCGCGGAGCGAAACAGAATGCTGACGAGCTGAGGAGCAACATCGAACGGCTGCTGCAACGTCTGGAAGAGGGCGTATTGGTGTTCGACAACCACGGCCGGTTGCTCATGGCGGGCGAACCGGCGGCGCGAATGCTGGATCGGACCCATGAACAAATGACGGGACGCAGCGTGGAAGATCTGTTTCCGCGTTCTACGATTTTAGGCGAGATGATTACCGGCGCTCTGGAGAGCGGAAGGTCGGTGGAGGAACAGCCGGTAACGATTGCGCGTCCCGGCGCCGCGCCCCTGCGCCTTCTGGTGGGCGTGCAGTTGCTCAAGAACCGGCCGGGCGAAGAAGACGTGGGCATGCTGGTGACCTTGCGCGATCTCGAGAGCCGGCGGCAGTTGGAACAGCAGCTCGATATCTCTTCCCGCCTGGCTGCGATCAGCCGGCTGACGGGCGGGGTGGCGCACGAGATCAAGAACCCGCTGAACGCCATGGCCTTGCATCTGGAGGTGCTGAAAGCGAGGCTGGACGGCCAAGTCAATGCCCAATATCCGGAGCTGGACGTGATCGGGCGCGAAATCAAGCGGCTCGACACGGTGGTGAAGACCTTCCTGAATTTCAATCGCCCGGTGGAGCTGCAACACCGGCCCATCGACTTCAACGAACTGGTGATGCAGGTTCTGGCGCTGGTCTCGGCGGAAGCCAACGCAAACAACGTCGTGCTTGAGACCGTTCTGGAGCCGGGCCAATTATGGATCAACGGCGATGCGGATTTATTGAAGCAGGCGATCCTGAACGTGATCAATAACGGGATGGAAGCGATGTCGGGCGGAGAAATGCCGGGCGGAGGAACGCTCACCACCCGCACGGGGTGCGATGGCGCGCAGTGCCAGCTTACGGTGACGGATGCGGGTCCCGGCATAGCGCCCGAAGTGCAGCCGCGAGTATTCCAGCTTTACTTCACCACCAAGGAGACGGGCACAGGAATCGGGCTCGCCACCACATTCCGGCTCGTCCAATTGCACAATGGTACAATCGATTTTGCCAGTGAGCCGGGAAAGGGCACTACGTTTCGGTTGCGCTTTCCCAGAATGATCGATTACCAGGGCGAAGCATTTACTTCGGCCACGATCGGCAGTTAAGCCAGTT
>JASIGB010000345.1:0-10306 GCA_030045355.1 Bryobacteraceae bacterium | reverse complement strand
ATGGTACCGGCGGAAAAAGCGCGGCAGTTGGATTTGCCCGAGACGCGCTTGCGGGATGCAACCGTCTCCTGAAGACGGATTTTGGCGAGATCGCCGCCATCACTCTTGTTCTGATACAACCCCGGGTAATCGTAGATCTCGTAGGTGCTTTCTTCCTGGACCGTGGACATCAGGCTGGTGCTGGGTGTTTCGAAGTTATAGTCGGTGTGCGACCAAGCAGTGGGGCGATATTCCTGCTCGGCGCGCCACTCGCTGATGAGATCCTCACCCCGCCATCCGCCCGCGGCAAAATCGCAACGAGCTTTCTCCTGGCCCGGGCAAGGCTTGTCGGCCGCGGCGTCGTCGGCCAGCACCAAAGTGTGTTTGGAGCCGTCTTGCTCGTGTTCGAAAAAGTAATAGATCCCGACTTCTTCCATCAGCCGCGAAACGAAATTGAAATCCGTCTCCCGGTACTGAACGCAATAATCGCGCGGCGGGTATGATTTATAAAGGCGCAGGTCGAAGTCCTGGAAGCCTAGCTCCTGAAACAGTTGCTGGATAATGTCGGGCACGGCCATCTGCTGGAAGATCCGGCAGTCCGACTTGCGCGTCAGAAACCACAGCCAGGGCACCATTTCCGCCCGGTAATACGTAAAGCGGCCGTCACGCCCGCCCTGGGAGAAACGGCTGATAAAGCCGTTAAAACCGCGCCGCGCATCCACCATCTCCAGGTGAATCGACACATTCTTTCCCACGATTTCGTCGTAGGAGATGGCGTCATTTTCCGAGAGCAGCTCCAGTTGGAAGCGGAACAGTTGCGAAACGCTCTCTTGTCCGGACACGCTCCGCAGCAGCACAACATCTTGCCCCAGGGGCGTCTCGATGCGCAGCGCGCGGCCGGTCTGGGTAAAGCCGATGGTGGCCATCAGAACCTCCGCGGCAGCAGGGGAAGGGAGCCCGCCGGCGTCCGAAAGAAAGCGAGCCTGAGGAGGTTCATTACGGCCTCCGGATCACGAAATCGGCGTTGGGCTTGATCCCTATTTTGCCCATCGTCAAGTCCCTCGCGGTGGATTCGTAGATTTCCGCGTCGCACCCGTCTGGCGTAACGACGATCTTTGACGGTTCAATCGCGATCAGGAACTGAAGATCGCCAGGATGCGCCTCGCAGGCAATAGAATCGTTTTCGGATTTCTCGCCTTTCGCCGTGGCCCGGCGTCTCAACTTCTTCCCGTCAAAATCATAGCTGACTTTGTCCTGATTATTGAGGAAAGATAATACCCATTCCACTTTGCGCCGCTTGCCGAATAGATTTTTCCCCGGATCCAGGAACGCCAGGCTGAACTTCTGAATCACACCGGGTTTCAGAAACAGATATTCGACCGGTGCGGAAGACTTCCACCAGGCGTCGTCCTGCGCGATTTGGTCCGGCTCTGCGAATAGATAGGGAATGGTCCACGGCTTCACGACCACCACCGGCGGCGGTGGCTTCGGAGGCACCTTGTTGGGCGGGGGCGGAGCCACGATCGTCACAATCTTTTTCAACTGCGCTTCAGTACCCAGCAGGATCTGTTGTCCGCCGACGAAGGTGCGGGTAATTTCGGGCGAGTTTTCATAATCCTGTTTGCGGAAGCTGATCCTGTGATCGCCGGCCGGCACTTCGATGCTCGCCGATCCGGAAGCATCCAGCGCCGGCTTTTGGGGCAGACCGTCCACAAGGACCTGCGCCCCGGGAGTGCCGTTTTCGATGACCAGCCTGGAAGTGGTGATCACCTTCTTCTTCAGTTCCACGTTCAGGGGCAAGGTAGTGCCTTTGGTGAGTTGGACCTGCTGCGAATAGATTTCGAACCCGTCGGCGTCTACGGAAACGTTATGCGGGCCGGGCTTTAGACCCATCAGCCGCCATTTCCCGGAGCTCATGGGTTTTTTTTCTATGCCATCCACGGTGAGGCGAGCCCACGGAACATTGCATTGAAACGTCAAGTAAGCAATGTCCTTCTCCGCGTTCAAGCCGATGTAGATGGAGGGTGCATTTTCGACCGCGAGCGATATCTTAGAAACATCCTTGTCGTCGAAGGCGATTGCGTTCTCCACGTTGTCAGCCAGCGCCAAGCGGAGGCCATCCGCGGTGATCGGCTGAGGCGGCTGGCCGTCGAGATTGCCCTTCAACGTACGTCCGCCGGTGTATACAACGGCGTCGTGGCCAAAGCTGCTGACGATGATCAGATCCTTGGGATTCAGATTCGAGATGACGGGCAGCTCAGCGGGTTTCGCGGTGGCCGTGAATTGG
This sequence comes from Bryobacteraceae bacterium, assembly GCA_030045355.1. Classification (GTDB taxonomy): domain Bacteria; phylum Acidobacteriota; class Terriglobia; order Bryobacterales; family Bryobacteraceae; genus Palsa-89. Next base: position 8,040 of record JASIGB010000345.1, on the reverse strand, counting down.
AGCGGGACATCGCCTGCGGCGCCCTTCACCGCAATCGTATGCGCGGCGCCGTCGGCCGGCACTTCCAGATCCTGGGGTACGCCGCTGAGGATATCGGTCTTCTCAACATTGTCGACCAGAATCTTTCCAGCTTTGTCGGACGCCGCGAATGTCAACCGCACGGGCTCGGGCTCCAGCGTGAAACTCCACGTGGCGCTCGCGCGTTTGTCGGACTCTCGATCCGTGAGGTAGCCGGGGCGCGAAACCACGACGCTGTATCCGCGGTCGGAAAGCAGATTGACCGTCCCGGAGTGGGTTTCTCCATTTACGGCGACGGTGGCGTCCGCGGGCATGGTGCGAATGGCCACGGCAATCGTCGCAGGGGCCACGGTACGAGGCGCCTGGTTTGGGTGTGCTTTGCGGGAAGAGACGATGATCGCGGCGCCGAGCAGAATGACGACCGCCGCGGCAACGCCTGAATAAAGCACAAGACGGCCTTTCGCAAGCGGCGGTCCCGATTTGCGAGTGGCGCGGGGTGGCGCAGGTTTAGGGGTTGGCGCCGAGCTCGCTGGTTGCTCGACGGGCTGAGCCGGCGCCGGCGCGATATTCGCGCTTGCCGTGGGAGCCGGGTGCCTTGGCACAGACAGCGTTTCCGGGAAAGCTGCTGTGGCGGGAGCCGCCGCCAGCCCGGCACGGGCCAAGTGGCTGATCTCCGCCGCTATGGTCCCCACCTCGGGATCATCCGGATACTTCTTCTGAATGGCTTGGGTACATTCGACAATAGACGGATCGAAGATCGAGCCCAGGTCGCTCGACGGCGGAGCGTCCCCAATCTTCTTGCGCAGATCCTTGAGAACACCCAGGTCGTTGGCGCGTTCGGCGCGGTGGCGCTCGCCGTGGAGGAGGTTTTGCAACGCGGTTTGCTGTTGCAGGAGCCGGCTCTCTTTCGGATACTGCGCCAGGCCGGTCTCCACCCTGTTCAATGCGGCTTCGACGTTTCCGGCATCTTTCAGGTCCCTAGCTTCGGCGAGGCATTGGGAAACGAGCTCTATCCGCCGGTTGTCGGCGATTCGATTCCGCAAGCCGCGCGCACCGGGGTGTGCGCCGTCGAGCGCGGTGGCCTCCTGTAACAGTGGCTCCGCGCCGCGCCAATCCTCGCCATCCACGAGCCGGCGCGCTTGCTCGACCAGTGCGTTGACCAACACTCCCTGAATCGCTTCGTTCTTGGGGTCGAGTTTTTGAGCGCGATGCAGGAGATCCACCGCCTCCGGAAAATTCTTTTGCTCATAGAGGGACTGGGCCTGGCTGCAGATGCTTTGCGCCTCCATGGCGCGCTCCCGCCCCTGGCGCGCCAGCCGTTCCAGGCCGGACAATTCCGGATCCTGCGGCTCCTCGTTGCGCGCCACCGACAAGCGCTCGATGGCGCGCGAAAACTCGCCTTGCTCGATGAGCCGATCCACCTGATCGATCAGCCGCGACTTGGCTTCCTCTTTCGCCTGCTGGTCGCGGCGCTTCATCAACTGGCTCACTTCAATGTCGATGCCGGGATAACGCGGGTAAATGTTTCGCAGGGTGTCCCACTGTCCCAGCGCCTCGGTAAAGAGATTCTTGTCTTCGTAATGCCGCGCTTTGGCGACGATCGACAATACCAGGTCCCGGCGCTCGCGCGTGAGTTTCAGCGATTGTTGGAACTGCTGCTCGTTGGGATATCGCTCACAGGCTTCCTTGAAGATATTCAGTTTGCGGTCCAAATCGCTTTCCGCATCGGCGCGCCTTCCTACCTCCGCGATATACTCGGATAGTTCCTGGCGGCGCAACTCCACCGCTTCCAGTTTCAACGCTTGGAATACGGGATCGCTCGGATAACGGCCCAGGAACTCTTCGCAGATTTCGAGCGCACGGCCGAAATTTCTTTCCGCAAGCTGCCGGCGGGCGTCCTCGTAAGCATTGTGAATCGAGTCATGCTCGGAACGGACTTCTTTATATAGGCTCTGGTAAAGAGCATCCCGGTCCGGCAACGCCGCGTCCGGCGCTTGCCGGCCGAGCTCCAACAATTGTTCGAGCTTGGTCAAAGCGGTGCTGATTTCACCGCTATGGTAGGCGTTGACCGCCGAACCATAGAGCTGTTCGATTTCCGCCCGAGTGCGCAGAGCCTCCTGTTCCCGCCGTTCCGCTTCTTGAAGCAGTCCGCGCGCCACCGAATCGGAAGGCCTGATCTTCAGCGCTTCGGTGAGTGCCTGGCGAGCTTCGGAGAAATCGTGACGGTCCAGGTGGCGGCGCGCCAAGGCCATCCAACTTTCGATCTGCCGTTCATTGCGCTGGTGTTCGATCGAGGAGCGCAGGGCCAGAGCGTCGGTATTCTCCGGGTCGATCTCCAGCACCTCGAGCAGCTTTTCCAGAGCCAGAGGGATTTCATCCTGCTCCACTCGCGTGCGTGCAGTCTCCAGGAGCTGCCGGATCTTGCGCTGCCGCACCGATTGGTCGATCTTGTTGCGCAGAAGAGAGATTTCCGGGTCGATATAGCCTTCCGTTTCGAGCGCCGTCAGGATTTCCGAGGCAAAATCGGCATCCGCCTCCGCCAAGGCCTTCTTGGCGCGCTCGATACGCGGCTGGATCTTGGACCGGTCAAAGCGCTCGGTCAACTCATTGCGATGGGCCTTCTGCAGCAATTCGGCAAACTCGCGCGCGCTGGACAAACGGTGCAATGGCTGCTTGGCCATCGCCTTGTGAATGACGGCGCTTACCGCGGGTGAAACGCCCGGATTGATTTCAAAAATGGGCGGCGCGATGCGCTCTCGCACGGCTTCCGCCGTTTCCTCCGGCGTCTTGCAGGCAAACGGTTTGCGATTCGTCAGGGTTTCATAACAGACCACGCCCAAAGAGAAAACATCCGACACGGGCGTTACCGGCTTCATGTCGATCTGCTCAGGCGCCATGTATTGCCAGGTGCCCTTCTGGCCCGTCACCGAATGCGACCCGGCCAGATGCGCCACCCCAAAATCGATAATCTTGGCGGTGTCGTCTTCCATGACAAAGATGTTGCTGGGCTTAATGTCGCGGTGCACCAGGCCGCGCTCATGTGCCGCCTGGAGCCCGCGGCAAACCTGGGCCATGATTCCGACCACCCGCTCCACGGTCAGGCGCGAACTGGAGGTTTCAATCAGCTTCGCCAGAGTCGTGCCGGGCAAAAGCGGCATGACAAAAAACGGCTTCTTTCGCCCGTTTTCATCGATTTCGCCGACATCGCGGATGTCAACGATATTGGGATGGCTGATGCTGGCCAGGACGGTCCACTCTTTGCTGAAAAGCTCCACGGCCAACGGATCCGACACGTCGCGCATGGTTTTGAGTGCGACCAAACTCTTGGTCTTGACGTCAAAGGCACGAAATACAACGCCCATGCCGCCCTCGCCCAAAACGTCCTTGAGCTCGTACCGATCCGCGACTCGAGCTTGACCGACCATTTTCGTGTGGAGATCAGAATATCAGGTTTTGCCCAAAGCTACGGGGCCAGGGTCTTGTTAGTTTCCCGTTTGGACCTCTAAAAGTACCTAGTACATTCAGTCTCCAGCCAACCTCCCCTCCCAGCGTCAAGCAGTAAGGTGGCCAACATTGTGAAAACCTAAACCAGCTTTCAAACGCTGAAGAATCCTTTCATATTCGAGTGCCTCACGCCGGCCATTTCGTTACACCGGCCGGGTGCATTTCGCGCCTGAAGGGGGCTTCGTGCTGGACCGTTACTGGGTCGCGGCTGCAAAACTGGCGATCGCCGCGGCTTCGTCGTCAAAGATCGGCAATAGCGAATCGATCTTGGTCACGCTGAGCACGCGACGGACGGGCGCGTCGGCCCTGAGCAGTTTTAGCGCACCGGCGTTCTTCACGGCATGGCAATAACAGTTCATTAGGACGCCCAGACCAGTGCTATCGATGCGGCTGACGCGGCTCAAGTCAATCAGGACCTTCGTGTCCTTCTGGTCGCGGATCACGTTGGCAAGCTGGGCCAATTCGAGCGAGGCCGCCAGCAACTGCGCACCCTGCCCAAATCGCAGCACGGTGACGTCATTGACCAGGTTCCGCTGCACCAGCGGTTCGCCGAGACCACGGATGAGCAATTCCGTGGCGCGCATCTCCTCGAAACAATCGTCGCAACCCAGATAATGGCTCTCCCAGGCTTCGACCAGATCGGCCCGGAGCCGGCGTTGCAAGTACGCGGCGATGATTTCCTCGCGCGCGACCGGATCATCGTGGACGTGTGGACTCATACTATGGGGTGACTCAAACCGCCCGAATGTTTCGTCAGGGCCGAATAAATTGCGCGAAATCTTTCTTTGGCGCGGAACAGGATCACGCGGAAATTCTGGTCGCTCAATCCGGTCTGCTCCAGAATCTCATCCTTCGATTTTTCTTCGAGATAGAACGCACCGAGCACCCGGCGGTCGCGGTCAGAGAGCTGTTGCATGCCCTGTTGAATCGCCTGCCGCAGCTCGAGGAGTTCCGCATCGGGAAGCGATCTGCCTTCTGGCTCCGGCACCACTTCCGGCATGGGTTCGTCGCGCATGTTCTTGCGGCGGTATTCTGAGATCACGTTGCGGCAAATGCCGTTCAGGAATGCGCCCACAGCCTCCGGGTTCTGGATCCTATCCTCTCGAACTGCCAGCATAAAGCGCATCAGGGCTTCCTGGACAATGTCCTCTACATCCGGACAGAAGAACCCTACGTTGTAGCCTACATGAAAGCGAAGCTTCGATCGAAGCTGCTCGAAATTCTCATCCGAGAAAGTCATGCATCTGCAAAAATGTAGGGGCTTCCCGGCCCATGACGGGGTTATCGTACCATATGTGTCTCCGCGCGCCACCCTGGAGGACACTCTAGACAAGACCCTTAGCACTCAAACTACATGGAGTGGCGTTTTCGTTAATCGTTGGAGGCGCGGGGGGGAATCGAACCCCCGAATAAAGGTTTTGCAGACCTCTGCCTTACCACTTGGCTACCGCGCCGGTGCAGGCTGGAATTATCGAATCCTGTTCGCACGATACCGCGCCGCGCTCGCCGAAGTCAATTCCACGCGGTGCGCGGCGGTGTCGGACGCCGGAATCACCGGCAGCAGCACGTGCGAAGGATAAAGTCTGGAATGATAAATCGTCTGCTGCGCTTTCTTGAGCGCGGTCTCGTCGGCCAACACCCGGCCGGTATTGGGATTACGGTCGAAGCGCGGGAAATTGCTGCTGGAGATCTCGATGCGAACGGAATGCCCGGCCAGGAAAACGTTGCTGGTCACTCCGGCGTCGATGGTCAGCGGATAAATCTTGCCCGGCTCGGCCAGTTCGGATTTCTCCAAACCGTCGCGATAGCGCAGCCGCAGGATGCCATCCGTCAAATTGCGCGCTTCGCCGTCCGGAAACACATCCACCAGCTTGGCCGTGAAGTCGGTGTCCAGGGCCGAAGTGGACGCGTAGAGGACCACGCGAATCGGTCCGGTTACTTCCAGATCCTGCTTTAACGGCGCGCTGGTGTAGACCACCACATCTTTGCGTTTCTCCACCGGCCGCTGATCGAGCGGTCCCCAGGGGAAAATTTTGGGATCGCAGCACACGGCGCCGCCCCGCGTCGGCACAGGATTGCGCGGATCGTAAGTGAAGCGGTCGGCCGGCGTTTCAGCGGTTTTCGCGTGTTCACGGCTCCATTGCAAGACGCCGCCCCCGGCCAGGCTGTTCGCCGCACGCGTGCCGGCAAAATAAAGCGCCGTATCGCGCGCCCGCGCCAAAGGCCAATCCGGCTCATCGCGCCAGCGATTCACGCCCATCACGAAAATATGCACCGGTGCTTCGTCCACTTCGGCGCGCACCGCGTGCCAGCTCTCGGGCAAAAAGCGCCGGCCGTCTTCCGGCGCGCCCTTTAACCAGTGATCGAACCAGTCGATCTGATAACTCCGGATCGGCGACGACGAATCGTCCCCAAAGGTGACCCCCGGAAACGGCGTCGACATGTTGTGCGCCCACGGTCCGATCATGATGCGGTACTTTCCCGCCAGGCGTCCTTCCAGTTTGTGCAGCGCGCTGAACGCCTCCAGATCGCTTTCGACAAAGTTGTCATACCAGCCGCCGACCGCAAAAACAGGCACGCGCACGCGCTCGATATTTTGGCGCACGCTCAGGTTTTTCCAGAACGAGTCGTAGGCGGGATGATTGAGAACGGTTTGGTAAAAACTCAAGCTCCGGCGCGTCGCCGAGCGGTCCGACGTGCGCAACGGGAGGTGATAAATGTAATCGGAAAATCTCGGCTTCGCGGTCCCCGGAGGCGTTAGGTTCAGCGACATCCACAGCAGCCGGTGGCCTAGTTTCATCGCTCCGCCGGGAGAATAATAACGGTCCAGATAATCGTCGGATCCGGAAACCACGGGGAAAATTGCCTTGAGATGGGGATTGTTCAGCAGCGCCACGCGCCACTGCGCGATCCCCAGATACGACCCGCCGATCATGCCCACTTTGCCGTCGGACCAGGGCTGCGCCGCGATCCAGTCCAACGTATCGTAGCCGTCCGGTCCTTCCTGGTTCAGAACATTGAACACGCCGCCGGAAGCGTAGCGCCCGCGGACGTCTTGCATGACGACCGCGTAGCCGTGATTGATGAAGGATTGATAACTGGCCGGGAGATCGGCGCCTTTACCGTACGGCGTCCGGATCAAGATGGCCGGAAACCGGCCATTGCCGAAAGGATAGAAAACGTTGGTGTCCAGCCGCACGTCGTCGCGCATCGCGACGCGCAAGTGCAGCAGCTTCGCATAAGGCTCGGGTGTTGTGGCGTGCGCCAGAGGAAGACACAACAAGATAGCTACGGCGATCCGGCTCACCATACACGTCCCGCCCATCAAGATCCCGCCGCATCCCGGATGCTTGCTTCCGCGGTCCGAGCCGGCTCTTAAACAGGGGCTGTTTTCTTATGGTAACAGCCCTCAAGCGCCTGCCAGTAGAGCCTGGCGACGCGGGCCGGGGAGTGGTGCTCGCGGATATGCTCCTGGGCGCGCAGGCCGATCGCGCGGCTGTCGGCGGGCGACCGCGCGAGCCATACCAGATATTCGGTCAGCATGTCCTCTTCGGCTTGACCAGGATCCACGCGGATGCACGCGGCCTCCGGAAAGCGCGACGTCTCCTCGCCGCTGGAGACCAGCACGGTCTTACCCAGGCCCATCAGCCGGATCGCGATCGCCGAAGTTTCGCCCGCCATGGGAAAGCGCAGATTGATGCAGGCGTCCACGGCTGAAGCGCACAGCCAGAACTCACGGTCATCCAGATAGCCCAGCCGCAAGATTCCGGGATCTTCGCGCAACATCGGTTCCACGCTACGGGCCAGATCGGAAGAAACAAAGTCGCCCCCCACCAGCAAGACCATGTCCGCGGATTGGCGTGCGCGGCGGAAAGCCCGCAATAGCGCGAGCAGACGCTTGGATTCTCGCAGGTGCCCGAACACACCCACCAGGAAGACATGCGCCGGAATGCCCAGCCTAGCTCGCCAGCGGATCACATCCGATGCCGGCGGCAGATCCGGTGGCGGTGTGAACAGGAGCGGGATTTCGTGCACGGTGGTCCCGCGCACGTGCTCCAGGACCAGCGCTGCCGCGCGAGGATTGTGCACGATCACCGCGTGCGAGCGCTCCACCACGCGCTTGATCATCGGGTAGCGGAAGTACTCCGGATCGGCCGCCGAGCGCGCCCGTCTGCGCCACAACTCATGCGCCAGATCCTTGCTCCAATGGCCGTAGTTGTAAACGAACTCGGCCACGTACTCCTGCTCGTTGTCCCCGCCCAGGAAAAAATGATGCAGCACGGCGTCGTGCAACACCGCGACGCCGGGCTTTTCAAGTGCGTGGCTGTAGATTTCGCGATGCAGCGGATTATTTCCGAGATGATAAAGCGGGACATCGGCGTCGTGCGCGCTCACCCTCACCGTGCCCGGCGGCAGCTCCGGATGACCTGCCAGCGCGCGCAGCAGTTCGGCGGAATGATCCGCGACGCCCGAGCGCGCGGGCGGCAGCGGCGAAAAAAATCCGACGGTCAATTCCCG
>JASIGB010000344.1:0-3331 GCA_030045355.1 Bryobacteraceae bacterium | reverse complement strand
GCCTTGTTCGGCGGTTCGATCACGGTGGAGAACTTAGAGCCGGCGGGAATTCAGCTGACGATTTTTCTTAAGGAAGCGTAGCTTATTTCGAGTCCGCGCACCGGCCCGCCCACGTAAACTCGAGTGCGGGTGTCCGGCCGGGCGTTGTAGCCTAACGCAGCGTTATACCGCCTGAAGTATTCAACTGCAAGCGCTTGGTAGCCGTCGGCCGTAATTCCCATCGCACTGTTGGAGTTGCCTGTGGTAAGCCCCTTGCGACATCTGCGTGGTGCCGGCCATCGCCCTAACGCTACCCTTTGAATCGCTCTATGGATAGAGGCTTGCCTTCTACATGGCGGCATAATGTGTGTGCCCTTCTATGTCTCAACCTGAGACGCGGATCTCAATCTGGGGCGATCTAAGCCCACGTTGAGATCGTCAACGGCTTGAAAAATATCCGTTTTGAATAGTGGTTGCACGGCTGCACTATTTCCCAATGAACCCTGACCATAGGTGGAACGAAAGATCGAACAATGACTGAGACCAAAGAATTCCTAGAACGGGACGAGCCGAAGTTTTCCTTTCATCGGACGTCAGACGGAGATCCAGGGCAGCCGGCTAAGAACGGCGGAGGCGGCATCGAGCCGACGCAGTTCACGAGAGTCCGAGTCGCAAGCCGCTCGGGCTATCGCGTGTTTGGCATGCTCAGGTCGGTAGTGCGTGGTGGAATCCAAGTGCTCACCACCGTTCCGGTTCCGGCACGCTGCCCTCTTGAAATCACACTGGAAGGCTGCCAACCTGCCGCCGGCGAGGCGATCTATGCCATCAAGAGAGGTTCCGTCTTTCTGGTCGGAATGGTCTTTTCGTCGCGTCAGAAACCGAGCTGCGCCCTCGGCTCGGTAGCCACCATCCGCGACCTCGAATCTCCCCGCGTGAGCTGCCGCGGAAGCATTTTGGACGTCGGAACCACCAGTGTGTCGGTTCTATGTAAGACAGAGATGCCCCCCGGCGCATGGGTGCGCCTGGAATCGAGCGGTTGGATTCTGTTCGGCGTCGTGCAGGATGTCGTGCCCACCAGCATGCTCGGCCGCTGCGTCCGCATTCATCTGGAAACGGCCTTTCAGGCTGACACAAGGAATGGGAACGCGATGCCCGAGAAGCATATCCTTCGGTCGTTCCCGAGGCTCCAGTCCTGCACGGGAATGGATCGCGAAAGGCCATTACAAGGAGACATTCTATGAGCACCGCTTCTATCCCGATACCAGGGAGCCTGCCACCCCCCACCGTGTGGTTCCCCGGCGATGCTTTTGAGACCTCAACGGTGAATTTCGAGCCACTCCCTGAGAGGCGGCGAGAAGTTCGATATCCGACCTATGAAGAGGTGCGCGTATCGGTGCTCGATGCGGCGGGCGTCGACATGTCTGGCGTCCTGCGCGATGTTTCGCGCAGTGGTTTTCGGGTAGACCTCAGCCTCCCGGTGAAAACCGGAGCGCGGGTGAAGGTCTCTATACGCGACAAGGTGGTTATCTTTGCGACTGCCCGTTACTGCCGTAGGGAAAAGTACACCTTTCAAGTGGGTGCCAGTATCGACGCCATGTTCTGTCCGGCCGCGCTCTCGGCGGCGCGGACTAGCACGCCTCATGCTTCCGGCACTTCTGAGCTCGAATCCCGCGAGGTGGCGCGAGCAATCATTGAAGACCTGAAGTTATTTCCTCGCGGCGGTCCTGAGCCACTAGCGAATCGACGGTTTGCAGCGGATCCAGTGGGCATAACAGGGTAAACGATGGATACACAAAAAGAGCCGGACCTTTTAGACACGAGCGCCACAGCGGGGACCGCCGATTTAGGAGGCGTTCACGCGCTGATTCCCGACGGGACTCTTCAACTCCACGCCAGGATCGTCGACGTGCTGTCGAACTACTCTATCCCCGGGTTGATCTTCGGCTTTACGCCGGGCGAAGTCGCCATTCTGGTTGACGAGCGCATGTCTGAGGACAGAACCGTGGAGGTTCGCCTGGATTCATTTTCTTTTGAGGGCCAGGTGCTGTACTGTGCGCCGTACGAGGATCGCTACGAGACGCATATCTCGATTGACGATGCCGAGCGAACGGGCTTACGGAGGGCGCCCCGCTTTCCGGTTACGGTTCCGGCTGAACTGATGCTGCCCGAAGGCGACCCGGTCGCGATCACAATTCGCGACATCTCGCGAGACGGTATGGGGCTGGAGTCGCCGCTTGCGCTCCAGCCCGGGCAACTCGTTGCGATTTCCAGTGCGCCGGCCTTTATTTTCGCGGTTGTGCGGCATTGCCAACGCTTGTCGGAGGGCAGGTTTCGCGCCGGGGTCGAGATGCACCATCTTTTTGAGAGACCGGTGCCCCTCCCGGAACCCACCAAGGCCACCATCTTCCAGGCGCTGAGGGAGACCTGGTTTCTAAGAACGTGCCTGAAAATGAACCGTCGGGCCGTGCAGGCTGCCCCTAGCGGTTCGCCAGACTCGTGAGTGCATCGTGCAGGTACTGGAAAGCCCCTTTTGCTTTCGGTAAGTCATCCTCGCGAGTCGTGCTGGCCAGAACAGATACGGCCTCAAATGCTCGTTTGGCGACAAGAGAAGTGACCGGCCCCTTCATCGCGCTCGCATGGGCCCGTATCGTCTGTAAATCCCCGCCTTCGATCGCGGTCTGTATGGCGCCAAGCACGTTTAGACTGTCGGCGAGCGACGAGATATCCCGCGCGCGCCCCGGATCGTTGCCGGCCATTGGTACTTGGCCCGGAGAATCCGCGGTCGGTCGCAGGCGGTCGAGAGCGTCGAACAGCTCCTGATACCGGATCGGCTTTGCCAGGTAATCGTCCGCGCCTGCTTCGAGACACCGCTCGCGATCCCCGGGCATGGCGTAGGCCGTCACCGCGATAATGGGAACCCGTTTGCCGGAGGCCCTCTCCCTGGCGCGGATGGCCGCCATGGCCTCGGCGCCATTCATTCCGGGCATCTGGATGTCCATGAGCACCGCGTCGAACGATCCCGTCTCCAGCGCCTGCAGCGCATCGCGGCCGTTGCTCACCGCCCGGGCAGTGTAGCCGGCCTTCTCCAACATGCCCAACAGGACATCCTGATTCTCGGGCCTGTCCTCGGCCACGAGGATATGGCCCAAGGGCTCGACTGGCCGGGATTCCTCATCGAATTTCGCCGCCGGAGCCTCCACCGGAGCGCGATCGCTCAAGGCCGTGGCGATTGTCTGCAGCAGTTCTGAGCACACAATGGGTTTCAGCACAGTGGCCTTGACGCCAAGCTCCTCGCATCGAGCGGCATCGCCCGGCTGCCCCGGCGGAGTGAGCATCATCACGACCGCCCCGC
>JASIGB010000343.1:0-3926 GCA_030045355.1 Bryobacteraceae bacterium | reverse complement strand
TACCGGTGCCGCCTCCGCACTGGATATTGTCGATGTCGCCGTTGCCGCTGCCCGAATCGTTGGTGTAGCCAAGTGCGGTTTGAAAATTCGTCGTCGGAGCTTGATCGACGTAGGTTCCGTCGCTAAAAGTCACCATGCCAATTTCGTCCCGGCCTTCGGCGAAGGAACCGGTAAAAATCTTTGCGGCCGTGATCATCGCGTCGCACGCCGTGCCGCTGCCTTTTCCGCAGGGCTGCGCCTGGAGAACTCCGTTTATGGAGCACATGGACCCGGACCGGTCCAGCACCAACATGGCGGCCACATCCTTGCGCGAGGCTTGGCCTTGCACGGTGAGATTCGTGTTCATGAAGCCCAACCACTGCATGAACCAAGCCGGCACCTTGGTCGTAGCAGTGATGGTCACCTGGCGCAGGTAAGCGTCGCTCGATGAATTCGCCACCGTGACCGTGATGCTGGTGTTATTGGTGTTCCAGTTCCCGTTGGGGAAATTGGCGTAAAACCAGTTGGTGGCGTTTTGCTGGGCGGAAGTGGCTTGCGCGGCAGTACTTGACCCGATGCTTAAGGCGCGCGCGGCCGCCAGTGCAGCGCCGTCGACGGCGGCCTGAAGCCGGGATTTGGCCGAATACACAATTCCCAGGTCCACCACCAGGCCGAGCATCGGAAGGATCACCCACACCAGCCCGGCTACGGCCAAATAAAGAGAAATACCCTTCTGACGTTTTCTATCTTGGCGGATTTTCATAAGAACACTCCTAGAAGAAGTAACGCGCGTAGACGCCCGTCGCGCTGTAGCCGGGGTTGCTGGCGCTGGGCATGCCCACGCTGCCATTGATGCCGCTGGGCGAGGCGAAATAGGTTTCCACGATGTAGACGACTTGTTGGTCCACGAGCGGCGTGGTGCCCGCCGGACCGGATTGCCACAGCGCCTGCATGGCCGTTTGAGCGCTCGCCGGGAGAGCGGCCTGGGCCTCGGTGATGTAGTTTTCGACCTGGCCGTTGTTGGTGGAACTCTGGACCACTCCGGAGCTGTTCAGTATCGCGGTAGGACATTGGCCCACAGTGACCGTAGTGGAATTCGCGTATGCCGAGTCGCCGAATTGAATCTGCTGCGTGTACACGAAGCTGTTTGCGTTGGTACAGGCTTGGGGCGCCACGGACTCGCAGCTAGCCGACGTGTTGCCGCCGATCCACATAATTTGCGTGACCGTGACCAGTCCAGCGCCTCCGTTGCTCGTGTTGCCCTGTTCGTTGCCGGAAAAGGAATTGCCGATCTGAAGGTTCAGGCCTTGCGCGAGCCGCTGCGCTTCCTGTTGGATCGGGTAGGTGGAGAAATCCGCGCCGTGGATGTACATGTCGTCCAGGTCCCGGCAGACCTGGTTGGCTTGGATGGTGCGGATCAGGTTCATTCCCACGATGAAGGCGCCGATGAATAGCGGCACGAAGATCCAGACCATCGCCATGGCGAACTCGAAAATCTCCTGACCGCCTTGAGTCTTCTTACGCCGCGCCGTCGCCATATCTACTCCGAGACTGAATCCACGCCGGCCGGATACCCGCCCAGAATATCCGACGAATAAATGTTCAGAGTAATCGGCGCCTCGTTGCGATAAACGGGGACGCCGGCTCCGTAGCTGCCGCTGAGCGGAGCGAGCCACGACCAGGAGACGCCCTGCACTGACACCTCGACGATATTGCCTGGCACGTTTCCCCCGGCGCCCACGATCGGCGTGGTCAAATTCGTGGGCGAATAGTAGTTCACGAAAATGTCTTGTGGATTATCAGTGGTGGAAACGATTCCCATGGCATACTGCTGGACCACGGCCTCGATCGATGCATTCTGGCCCAGGCCAGTCTGGGTTTGATAGGTAATCGCATAGCGGCAGCCCTCGCGAACCGCGTTCTGCAAAGTCGCCCAGCGGAACAACAGCAGACCGTAATCGACGAAGGCAAACAGGAACGCAAATATGGGCACCAGAGTGAAGGCGAGTTCCAGGATCGTGTTGCCGGAACGGCGGCGGTTTCTCCCAGTCCAAGGCTTGTTGCTGCCGGCCGAATCTGCCAGGCCCGGCCTCCGAGATGGGATAGGCTCGCGCCGGACGGACGTATAGTGAGAGAACATTCAGTTGTGCATCGGCCGGAAGGCCAGTGCACTGTAGGCTGGAATGCCCGGCAGGCGCGAAAATAAGGTGAAATATCCCCGTGTTAAGGGATAATCCCGAATCGGACTACGACAAAACCCCGCGCGCGAGCGGCGGCAAATCGACGGTCGCGGGCCGCTACTCCCGAGGCAGCGCGCCCGAGACGAACATCGTGTTCCATTGCTGAGCATGGCCGCGGCCGGCAGGCGTGGAGCGCATGATGTGAAACGCCACGGCGGCGCCCGGGTTGAGGGTGCCTTGGATGCGTTTCACATCGTCCACGGTCGCCACCGGTTGGCGGTTAATGGAGAGAATCACGTCCTTCTCCATCAGGCCGATGTCGTCGGCGAACGAGTCATCGTCCACACTCTCCACCAGCAGGCCGCCTTTGATATCCAGGCCCATGGAACTGCGCTCGCTGTCGGTGAGTGCATGCAGCTTTACGCCAAACTTGTATTGGTTCACCGGCTCCGGTTTGGTCAGCGGCTCTTCGGCACCCGGTTGCTGGTTCAGCTCGGCGAAGCGGTCCTTAAAGACCTCGGCGCGATCGAGCACGGTGATGGGGACCTCCAGGTGCTTGCCTTCCCGATCCACCGTTACTTGAATGGAGGTGTTCACCGGAGTTTCGGAGACTCGCGCCACCAGATCGTCGCCGTTCTTGATGGCCTTTCCGTTCATGGCGGTGATGATGTCATCGGCCTTAAGACCGGCCTTGTCGGCCGGGCCGCCCTTCTGAACGTTCTTGATGAGCACGCCGGAATTGGTGCCCAGCGCTTTGAACAGCTCGGGCTTGTCGTCGGCCTTGGACCACTCGATGCCGATGGAACCGCGCGTGACCCGGCCGGTGCGGATGATGTCGTTATATACGCGCGCCACCATGTTGATGGGCAGCGCGAAGCCGATGCCCTGGTATCCGCCACTCTGCGTCGCGATCATGGTGTTGACGCCGATCACTTCTCCACGAATGTTCAGCAGCGGCCCGCCGCTGTTTCCGGGATTAATGGCCGCGTCCGTCTGAATAAAGCGCTGCAATTGCAGAGCGCCGCCAATGTCGCGGCCAAGCGCGCTCACGATGCCGGCCGTTACGGAAGCTTCCAGCCCGAACGGAGAACCGATCGCCACGGCCCAATCGCCCACCTGCACGGCGTCGGAATTGCCAATGGTCACGGGCACCAGAGCCGTGGTGGGATCGATTTTGATCACCGCCAAGTCCGTTTCCGGGTCGACGCCGATGACGCGCGCATGGTATTCGGTGTCGTCGTCGCCGTGCAGCTTCACTTTAATATGATCCACGCCCTTGATCACGTGCTGGTTGGTGATGATGTAGCCATTCTTATCGACGATGAAGCCGGTGCCGGACTGTTCCTGCTTGAAGGCGCGCGGCGGAACGTCGCCCTGCGGGCCATTGTGGAAGAAGCGCTTGAAAAGATCCAGGCCGTCGCCATTGCCGTTTCCGTTGGGGTCGCCCGGGTCTTCATCGCCCTGCGGGTGCGGGTTGTCGCTGACCTTGGGAGTGTAATCGGCGGTGATGTAGACCACGGAAGGTTCCAGCCTCTTGGCCAGTTTGGTGAACTCGTTGCCCAACTGGATGGCGCTGGGGACCACCAGCGGCGAAGCATCAGGCGCGGCGGTCTGGCCCCGCGCGGCGTGCACTCCGGTATTGACCAGCGTGCCGATGACGATGCCGATGGCGAGCGTCACCAGCAGAAGAGTGAATGACAGCAGCTTCTGCTGTCGCATTACGTTGAACCACCGCATGGCCGTGATTTCGCCTTTCTTTACTTCCGA
>JASIGB010000342.1:0-4330 GCA_030045355.1 Bryobacteraceae bacterium | reverse complement strand
ATTGACCGCATCCTGGCGCGCCTGAAGCGAGGGAACCCGCGCGTCGACGCTCACGCCCACGGCCTGCCGCAATCCTTCGAACGATACGAAGAAAAACGTGCGGTCTTTCTGGAAGGGTCCGCCGAACGTGCCGCCGAAGAAATTGTTGCGAGCAGGAGGGTTGGGAACTCCATTGGCATTGTTAAAGAAGTTGTTAGCGTCCAGGTCGCTGTTCCGCAGATACTCGTAGGCGCTTCCGTGGAATTCGTTGCTGCCGCTCTTGGTGGTGACGTTGATCACGGCGCCGGAAAAGCTGCCGAATTCCGCGGTCTGCGTTTGCGTCTGAACCTTGAACTCAGCGACATCGTCGACCGATACCAGCCCCATGCTGCTTCCCGACTGGCCGACCGCCGGGTCGTTACCGGGCGCCAGGCTGATGCGTCCATTGGCGCTGCCGCCCGCATTCGCGTTGATCCCGTCGATCATGATGTTATTGGACAGGTCACGCTGGCCGTCGACATTGACGGGGCCCGCCGAGGAGGCGACGTTATCGGTCGCGGTGGTAACTCCGGGCGCCAGCTTCGCCAGTTGAAGGAAATCACGTCCGTTGAGCGGCAGGTCACCCACCATCGCCTCGCTGACTACTAACCCTTCCTCGGATGTTTCGGTTTCCACCAGCGGCGCCTGCGCGGCCACCTGCACGTTTTCCTTTACGGATTCAAGAACCAGCCGGAGATCCACTCGCGATGTGGCGTTGACCGTTAACTGGATGTTGGCTGCATGGGAGAGCGCGAACCCGGCCGCCGAGGCTCCGATGACGTAAGCGCCCGGCGGGAGCAATTCGAATGAATAATCGCCTTGGCTGCGTGTCTTGACCTGCCATTCCAACCCGGTGCTCGAATTCTTCGCGTGAACCGTGGCGCCCACAACGGCCGCGCCCGTGGGATCGGAAACCACTCCCACGATCGAGGCGAGTTGGGCTGCCAGAGGTGACGGGTTGTGGAGCCAAATGAGCAAAGCGAAGGATATCGCTCGATAAATACCAGACGCACTGTTGGATCTCATCCTCATTCCGTAACGGGTCCTCCAAGGGAGAAAGATTGTAGGTTTTGCGCTGGCCAAAGTCAGCGACGGGTCGTGAGGTTATGACGTGCTGCTCACTCAGGAGGTATCTTTTGCGGTGCCGTTGCGGAGCGAATTGACAGAACTTTCGCAAAATCGCAACAACACGTTTAATGTCGCCCCTCCCGCTCCCTTCTCTCCGGTCCAATCGGTCCGCCGCTGTGACCACGCCTCACGCTTAACGCGATAATACGGAGCGAGGGGCGGCCTCGAATGGAAAATCCGGACCAGCTAGATCTCGCGAAGGGAATTTCGGCCAGTCAAGTTCCAGATGGAGGAATGATTCAAGGCCGAGTCGATACCGAAGATGTGGTCCTTACACGCCAAGGCGATGACTTTTTCGCCGTCGGTGCAAGTTGTTCCCACTACGGCGGTCCGCTCGTCCAGGGGCTTATCGTTGGCGATGAGCTGCGATGCCCTCTGCATCACGCTTGTTTCAATCTCAGGACCGGCGAAGCTTTGCGTGCTCCAGCGTTCGATCCAATCCCGTGTTGGCGCGTCGAACGCATCGGTGATACGGTCTTGGTGCGCGAGAAATTACCTGCCCACGCTCAAACGCAAGTAGCGGCTTCCGCGACGCGGCCAAAGCATCCTGCCTCAGTCGTGATTGTTGGGGGAGGAGCATCCGGCCTGGCCGCCGCCGAGATGCTGCGGCGCGAAGGTTATGACGGTACCGTGACAATCCTCAGCGCCGACGATTCGGCTCCGTATGACCGCCCGAATCTTTCGAAGGAGTTCCTGGCTGGGACGGCGCCTGAAGAATGGATGCCACTGAGAACACCTGATTTCTACAAAAGCAAGGGCATCGATCTGGTCCTCAATTCACGGGTCTCCTCCATCGACGTTCCCCAAAAGCGAGTCCAACTCGAAAATGGCGCGAGCTATGGGTTCGGTGCACTCTTGCTCGCGACCGGTGCGGACCCAATCCAGCTGCCTGTGGCCGGCGCCGCTGCCTCCGAGCTTCAGTACCTTCGCACCTTCGCCGACGGCCGCGCACTCGTGAAGAAGGCCGAGACCGCAAAACAAGTCGTGATGATTGGAGCAAGCTTTATTGCTCTCGAAGTCGCCGCCTCATTGCGTGAACGCGGCGTGTCGGTCCACATTGTCGCGCCTGAACAGGTGCCGCTCGGTCGGGTATTTGGCCGTAGGATCGGTCATTTTGTCCAAGGCCTTCACGAATCTCACGGCGTGGTGTTCCACCTGGGCGAGACCGTCGTTCGCTTCGACCGAAGGCAAGCAACACTCAGCGGTGGTTCCGAGCTGGAAGCGGATTTTCTTGTCGTGGGAGCGGGAGTGCGCCCGTCGGCTTTGTTGGCTGAGCAGGCGGGTTTGAAACTCGACCGAGGGGTTCTGGTGAACGAATACCTCGAATCCAGTGTGCCGGGAATCTTTGCCGCGGGGGATATTGCTCGTTGGCCGGACCCGTATTCGGGCCAGGCGGTTCGCATCGAACATTGGGTCGTCGCCGAGCGCCAGGGACAAGCCGCGGCACGAAACATCCTGGGATATAGAGAACGTTTTGCGGCCGTGCCGTTCTTCTGGACTAGCCAGTACGGCATCTCGATCAGATATATCGGCCACGCGGAAGAGTGGGACGCCGTCGAGATCGATGGAAGCTTGGAAGCCCAGAGTTGCGCCGTCACGTATAAGTTGCGTGGACGTACTCTCGCGGTCGCAACCGTGGGGCGGGACCTTCAAAATTTGCAGGCGGAGGCTGCGATCGAAGCTACACTTCAGCGAAAGAGCCCTTCGTGACCGCATCAGGCGTTTGTAATCCTCAATGACGGTGCCCGGCGTCGCGTGCCTAAGCAGCCAGGGATTAGGGCACGGGGCCTTCCAGACTCACGCCATCCAGCCAGATGTTGCCGGTCTGATCTCCGAAGTCGTAATCGAGTTGCGCCGCGGCAACCGCGTCCGTGGCCTGAAAATAGATGACGTACTGCTGCCAGGCTGTCGAGACGGAGACGGCGGCGTTCGTCAAAGCGCTGCCTGAGTTACTGTCCTCAACATCCAGTTGCAAGGTGCGCGCCGCATCGGCTTTGGCCCAGAACATCAGCCGGTACACTTGGCCTTGCCCCAGCGAAAGCCCGGTCTGCGAAAGCTGCACCGCCGCGACATTGGCCGGGTTCGACGCCGCGGAGGTCACGCTGATTTGCGCCGCCGAACTGCCTGCCGGACTCGTCGCGGCTACGGTTTGAATGCTTGCAGCAGCGCTTTCACTCGTGTTCACGCTGAAATCCCACGTTCCGGCGAGCGCCGATTCGAATTGCCCGTTTTGAATCAGATTTGCGCCCGGCGTGCCAATCGTGAGTGCGAGCAGCGCCGATGTTTGCGCGCCGCCCGCCGCCGGATTTCCCGTTGACACCTGAATCGGCTGATCGCCCGACTTCAAGTCCGCCGGTATCGCGACGCGGACAAGGTATAGGCCGGGCGACGTCAGTCCGGCGAAAATCACCGGAGCCGGTTCACCGCCCACGGCCGCGGTCACTGGCGCGCTCACCGGAAAGGCGCCGGAAAATTCCAGGTTCGTGACGAATGCGGAAGCCTCGGCCGTGGCGCCCACCCCGATCATGTAGAGGTCGATGACGTCGCCGGGAAAGACTGCGCGCGTCACCCTGGAATCGATCGCGCTATTGCCAACCAGAAATCCGGTCCCTTCGAGAGCGGCCGTGACGAAGTATGTGGTCCCGGCCGAGTTCGGTAGAGCGTAGATGGCGGGCTGTGTTGCTTTCGCGGTCAATGGAAATGAATTGCCAGTCACTCCGTTGGCTTCCACCACAACCTGCACCGGACCAGGTTGTATTGAGGCCGGCGCCAAGGCATCCACCTGCGACGGACCCACGTAAGATAGGGCCGCCGGAACGCCATTGAACGTCACCGAAACGCCGCCGAGGTTCGTGGGTAACAGTTCGCTCGCGCCGAAATTCGCGGTTTGCGCGAACGGCGCGAAACTCGTCCCGCCAATGGTTACCCAGAGCCCCGGAGCGGCTCCCGGCGTATAATTCCAGGCGTCTACCACGGCTTGCGTGGCGGGCGCCGCACCCGTTCCCAGGCCGAAGCCGGAAAGCGGAACCGCGAGGGGTCCGCTGCCGGTGTTGCCGCTGGCGTAAAGGGACGCCAGCCGTGCTCCCACTTGCGTGGGCGTGAACGTGACCGTTATGCTGCAACTCGCGCCCGCCGCAACGGACGCCCCGCACGTATTTGATTGCGCGAAATCCCCGGCGTTCGC
>JASIGB010000035.1:0-6963 GCA_030045355.1 Bryobacteraceae bacterium | reverse complement strand
GGACTGGGTGCCGCCGGCGCAGGAGAACGGGCGTTTGCACGTGTACGTGGCTGCCGTGGCTGGCAACGGCGACGGCGGGCCGCAGGGCGATTACGTCTATACCAGTGTGCAGACCCTGACCAATCAAGGAACGTGTAATCTTACGGGAACGCCGGTGTTTCAGAGCCTGGTGAACGGTGCGTCATTTCAGCCGGGTTTCTCCTCGGGGTCCATGGTGACGATTTACGGATCCGGGTTTGAGACTTCGGGCTATACGCGCACCGCCGGTCCGGGAGATTACGTCAACGGCGCCTATCCAACCCAGTTGGGCTGCGTGGGCGTGGAGGTCGCTGGACCAGGCATTGCGCAACCCGAACAGATACCCATCGCTTACGTCAGCGAAGGCCAGATCAATGCACAAATGCCGAACTTCACAGGGACGGGACCGGTGACCGTCACGGTGACGCTCAATCCCGCATCGACGAGCGGGGTCAATAGCGCCATTGCGATGCTCCAAACGCTGCAGCCGTTCGCGCCCGCATTTTTCACCTTCCAGAACTCGAACAGCATTGCGGCCGAGATCGCCAATACCTATACGATTGTGGCGGAGCCGAGCGTGGTGGCCGGCGGATCGCCCGCCGCGCCAGGCGACGTGGTCTCTCTCTATGGGACCGGATTCGGCGCTGTCAGTCCCGCAGTCACGGCGGGAACGCTCGATACCGGAATCGCGACTTTGACCAATTCCATCACAGTCACGATCGGTGGCGTCACCGTCCCATCGCAAGATGTCCTATACGCCGGTCTTTCGCCGGGCTCGATCAGCGGTCTCTATCAATTCAACGTCCTGATTCCATCCAGCGTGCCGAGCGGCAATGAGCCGGTGGTGATCACGATCGGCGGCGTCGAAACGCAATCCAGCGTAACGATTCCGATCCAGTAGCGCGCGGGGCGCCCCGCACAACCGGCTACGACGCGCGGCGCTGTCCGGTGTACCATAGCAATTTAGTTAATGAAAGACCTGTTCGAGGTTCTCAAGCCCGCGAGCAAGGATTGGATCCTCGCCAGTTCGATCGATCCGGCACGTTTGCCCGCGCACATCGCCATCATCATGGACGGCAATGGACGCTGGGCGCGGCGGCGCAATCTGCCGCGCGTGGCCGGCCACAAGGCGGGGATGGAGCCCGTCAGAACCACGATTGAAACGTGCACACGGCTCGGAATCCAGGCCTTGACGCTCTACGCGTTTTCGGCGGAGAACTGGAAGCGGCCGCGCGCCGAGGTGGACATGCTGTGGCGCCTGCTGCGGCTGTATCTAGCCCGCGAGCTTCCGGATCTGCTGCGCAATGGGATTCGATTCACGTGCATGGGACGGATGGACCAACTTCCGGCGCCGGTCCGCGAGGAACTGGAAAACGTGACCGAGCGGACCGCGCGCAATCCGGGCATGCGGCTGAATGTCGCCATCAACTATAGCGGAAGGGCGGAGCTGGTGGACGCCATCAATTCGCTGGTGGATGAGGCACGCACGGAGGGGCGGCTGCGCGATTTGCGCGTCGACGAAGAAGCCATCGCGTCGCGGCTCTATACGGCGGGCCTTCCCGATCCCGACCTGCTGATCCGCACATCGGGCGAAATGCGCATTAGTAATTTTCTGCTGTGGCAGATCGCTTACGCCGAGTTCTACCTGACCGAAACATTGTGGCCGGACTTCCGGCGGGCGGATCTTCTCGACGCCATTCTGGATTACCAGAAGCGCGACCGGCGGTTCGGCGGCCTGGGTCCGGTGGCCGGCGGCGATCAGGAGTTGGTGGAAGCGGCCGGTTCGCTGGCGCGATGACGCGCATTCTCACCGCGCTTCTCCTCATCCCGTTTTTCGTCTACATCGTGCTGTGGGCACCGCGATGGGCGTTCCTGATTACGGTAGGGGCGGTTGCTGTTTTGTGTTTCCGCGAGTATGCGGACCTGGTGGCGCGGCACGGAATCGCGAAGCCGAATCTATTTGGATACGCCGCGGGACTTCTGATCCTGTTGCTCCCGGGCAGAGACGTTACGCACGTGGCTTTGGTGGCGATCGTCGCGATGGCTTTGGCGCTGCGGTCGCGCGAGATGGCGCAGGCTTTGCCGAATGCGGCGGCGCTGCTGCTGGGTGTCGCGTATGCGTTTGGATCGCTGCGCAGCGGCGTCGAGCTGCGCGCCATCAGCCCGTATTGGCTCTTCTTCGCGCTGTCGCTGAACTGGGCGGGCGACATTGCGGCGTTGTACGTGGGCCGTAGTTTCGGCCGCCATAAGCTGGCGCCCGAGGTCAGCCCGGGGAAATCGTGGGAAGGTGCGGCCGCCTCGACGGTCGCTTCGGTGATGTACGGCGCGCTCTATTTTCACTGGCTGCTGCCGGCGGTTCCGTTGGCCGGCGCCTTAGGGCTGACGGTGATTGCGAACATCGCGGGGCAGTGCGGCGATCTGTGCGAATCGGCCATGAAGCGCGGCGCGGGCGTGAAGGATAGCGGCACTCTGCTGCCGGGGCACGGCGGTTGGCTGGACCGCGTGGATAGCAGCCTGTTCGCGTTGCCGGTGGTGTATTTTGTGGTCAGCGGCTTGGGCTGGTGATCGCCTCGTTACTGCACGATATACACTTTCGCTTCCCAAGGATAAATCGGCTCGCGGCCGATCCACTCCGGCGGCACCACGCGGTTCTGCGTCACCTCGTGCCATTGCTTGCCGGCCGGCGTAGCCGGCCAGTTCGGCACTACGTATTCGGCGGGATTCGATCCGTTCGGGGAACTCGTGAAGGCGGAGAAATTAGCCAGCACTACCAAAGGATCCATGCCGGCGCCGCCGCGCGTCCAGGCCATCACGCGCTTGCCGTCGTTGAAATCCACCTGGATGAAGTTGTTGTCGTTCACGCTGAGCGCCGGGTAGGACGTCCGCAGCTTCACCAACGTCGATACATAAACCAGAATTCGCTGGCGCATCTGCGTAGTGGGATCGGTGCCTTCCAGTCGCGCGTAGGTGACCGGGTCTACCTGTTTGCCTCCGGCCTGATCCACGTTGCCGTTGATATCGAAGCGCGAATGTTGATCGCAGAACTCATCGCCTGCCAGGATCATAGGGATGCCGACCGACGTGAGCAGACATACGAACGCCAGCTTCGCGCGCTTCTCCAGATCCTGCCCGGACAGACCAACGTTCAGCAGAAAATTGTACAGCCGTTCACGGCGATAGCCCTCGACATCGTGACTGGTGATGTAATTGACCGCTTGCGCGCCATCGGTGAAGCCGAGCTGACGGCAGTCCACCATCGTCCGCACGTTGGACTCGAACGTTCCGTTGTCGCCTTCGGCCAGAATCACGGAGCGGACCAAGGCCCGGAAATCGTCGTTCCAGAGTCCATCCAGGCGGCCCTGCGTGAGCAGCGCCATGGGTTCGCTCAGTTCTTCGCCGACCACTAACATGCGCGCGTTCGCATCGGCCGCGCTGACGCCTTGTGCGGCGCCGCGTTCCAGGAACAGGGCGCGTGCGAGGTCCTTGTAGCCCTGCACGAAATCCCAGTTGGAGACGTTCTCCACGCTGTCCATGCGCACGCCATCGACATGGAAGTCGCGCATCCAACGCGTAATGTATGTGTACATGAGCTGGCGCGCGGGCGACACGGAGGCCGTGGCGCCGGAGATCGGATCGTAGGTATTGATGAAGCGCGCGTAGCGCCAGAGAACGCTGCCGAATCCGTCGCGCAGGTTGGCGAGTCCGGTGCCGCGCGAGGTGTGGGAATCGGGGTCGCTAAGATTGGCCGCCGGGTCGGTGATATAGAAATCGTCCAGATTGATCGTCTGATAGGCTTCGTGTTGCGCGAAAGCCATGACGACGTCAATGAAAAAGCGGATTCCTTTCTGGTGGGCCGTTCGAACCAAAGTGGTCAGATCCTGATTGGCGGTAGAGGAGGAAAAGTCCTCGGGAAATCCCAACTCGGAATCAGGGGCCAAGTAGTGCGAGGTATCGTAGCCCCAATCGCGTTTGTAGAAACTGTCGGCGGGTGGCAGCAGTTCGAGGGCGTTGATGCCCAGGTCTAAGAGATAGGTTTTGCCGGCTTGCGTGACGTCCAGGTTGTCGAAGTTCGCGCCCGTGGCATTGATGTCGATCAGCGACAACACGTCGCGAAACGTTCCCACACCGATGTCCAGGTCGCCTGGCTCGGGAGTGTTGGCCCATGCCGTGGGCATTTCGTAAATCACGAGCTGGTTGTTCGGGGCGAGCGTTGCGGGATTGGGGTCGCCCGTAAAATCGGGCTCTTCGCCCCCTGGATCGCAGGAAATTAACCGGCCGCCGCGGAACTTGATCGCCGACGCGGGCTGGCGATCGTCGGCCGTGTAAGGCGCAGGCATGCGCGGGGCGAGCAAACGCCAATCGACCGCGGAACCTGTGGGATCGGTGCAGAGGACGCGGCTCCCCGCTGGATGCGAAGGATCGCTGTCATCAACTTCGAACCAATAGTGATACACCCAACCGTCGGTCAGTCCGCACGAGGTGGCGGCGATGGCGTACAGGTCCGTGAATCCGGCTACCGCGGTGAGCGGGA
Source organism: Bryobacteraceae bacterium (assembly GCA_030045355.1). GTDB lineage: Bacteria > Acidobacteriota > Terriglobia > Bryobacterales > Bryobacteraceae > Palsa-89. Next base: position 2,414 of record JASIGB010000035.1, on the reverse strand, counting down.
AGCGCTTTCCGTTGGCAAGGCTGGGCGGATTCCCGGGCTGAAACTCTCCGATTAGGAGCACCGGAGCGTTCGCGGGCGCTTTAGCCAGCCACAAGACGAAGCTGGTTTGTCTTTTGCTGAGCAGGTCGGCAGGGAGTGCCATGCGGGACCTCCTGGAAAGATATCGCAGGAGAGTAACACGATCATGACACCGAGGTCAAAATCGCGATAATTAGGGCAAAACGGACGGATTTAGTGCGAAGCCGCCCTAATTGCGAAAGTGCGGAGGTTGAGCCACTACTTGGCGCGATAAAATACTCGCCAGATCTTGCCCTTCTGGCTGTCGGTGATGTAGAGCGAGCCATCGCCCGCTTGCGCCACGCCGTCGGGCCGCGCGAGCGCATCGCCCGGGTTCAGGAGTTCAGCCTTGCCCGTGAAGCCGCTGGCGAACACTTCAAATTCACCCGACGGCTTCCCGCCTGAGAAGGGCTGGAACGTCACGTTGTAGCCGGCCTGTGGCAGCGGCGCGCGATTCCAAGAACCGTGGAAGGCGATGAACGCGCCGCCGTCATATTTCTTCGGAAACTGCTTGCCGGAGTAAAACATCAGGTCCACGGGCGCCCAGTGCGCGGGGAAGGCGGCCACCGGAGGCGTGAACGACCCGCAGCGATCGGACGACTTGCCATCTCCGCCGTACTCAGGATTGGTGAGGAACTTTTTCTGGCCATAATCCCAGAAGCAGAATGGCCAACCGAAATTGGAGCCCTGCGCCGCGCGATACAGCGGCTCAGCGGGACGTTCGGCGTTTTCCTTGGCGGTGAATTTGCCCGGCCACAGGGTATCGAGCTGATCGCGATTGTTCATCGCGATGTACAGCGCGCCGTCGTGCCAGGCGATGGCGGGCATTTGGCGCAGGCCGGTGGCGAAGCGCACGCCGTCATCCTGCGTCTGGCCGAGCTTGCTTTCGCTGAAGCGCCAGATTCCGCCGTGTTTTTCGAGAATCGGGCAGGGGTCCTGGCCCGGAACCTGCGGTCTGCGGTCCCTGGCTTGGCAGGCGTTCGAAGGCGCACCGACGTTGATGTAGAGATAGCCTTTGCCGTCGAACGCGATACCTTTGTCTTCGTGCTCGCGCTCGCCGGGCAGGTCCTTCACCACGACTTCAGGCGCACCCGAAGGCTTCAGTTGCCCGGGCGTCATTTTATAGCGCTCAACCGACCGCACTTTGGCGACGTATAGGTAGCCGTTGCGCAGCGCAATACCCGTGCTGCTGCCTTCGCCGAATGGTTCTTTTATATCGAGGTGGCCGTCGCCTTTGGTGTCGCGCAGCGCCACCACGCCCCCTCCGCCGTTCCTATCGGTTTGGAGCGCGATGTAGACGTCGCCGTTGGGCGCGACCACGAGATGGCGCGCGGGCCCCAGGCCATCGGCGGCGATTAGCGCGCAGAATCCCGCGGGCAAGGTGATGCCGCCGTTATCGGGATCGCAAGCGGGCGTGGCCGCGAGTGCAGCCGGCGCAGTGCAAAGCGCAACAAGTGCGAAAGAAGCCAGACGATTCATCAGAAATATTTTCCCACATCGGTTCTCGGAGAAAGCCGCGTACAATGGTGCGCAGAATGAAATTGCGTCTTGGCATCGTGTTGTGTCTTGCGGCCGCGCTGGACGCGCAGCCTCCGGCGTCGGTGTGGGACGGCGTGTATGCGCCCGCGCAGGCGGATCGCGGAAAGTCGCTTTACGCGGCCCAGTGCGCCTCCTGCCACGGCGCGGCGCTCGACGGCAGCGGACAGGCGCCGCCGCTGACGGGCGCCGATTTCAAGAGCAACTGGAACGGGCAGAGCGCCGGCGATCTGTTCGAGAAGATCCAGGCCACCATGCCCGCTGACCGTCCCGGCAACTTGACCCGGCCGCAGACCGTTGACATCCTGGCGTTCTTGCTGACCTCGAATGGGTTTCCGCCCGGCGATAAGGATCTTCCGAGCGACGCCGCGGCGCTGGCGAAGATTCGCTTTGAGGCCGAGAAGCCGAAATAAGACGTTGAGCGAAGAGCAGGCATTTGCGGGACTGTGCGCCACTTGCATCCACATGCGGAAGATTGTTTCCGATCGCGGATCGGTGTTCTATCTCTGCCGGCTCTCGAAGGCCGACCCGAGCTTTCCCAAATATCCCCGGTTGCCGGTGCTCGCATGCCGCGGTTACGAGGCGCGGGAGTCGCCGGGCGGCGCCGCGGGTCGAGAATGACACCTGTCGGTAGCTTTTGTAGTTGTCCGGTTTTATTAACACGTTAGTTGTCCGGTTTGGTTTCACGCCACCCTCTCCGCCTTTGACTTGGAAGAAGGAACTTTACTACCCGTCACCGTGGCGGTGGGAATGTGGGAATCGCCAGCGGCGATTTCCAAGGGGCGGTGGGAGCGGTGGGAAACCTGGGTTTGGTTTTCCAT
>JASIGB010000341.1:0-2573 GCA_030045355.1 Bryobacteraceae bacterium | reverse complement strand
AGGTGGAGGTTCCGGTCCAGGGCGTGGGGCCGGACGGCAACTCGCTCGCACAGGCCGTTCTTTCTCCTGGCGCCGTCCTTTTCCCCGCCCGTGAAATGGAAGATTTCCGTACCCGATGGCGGGAGATCCAAGGCGGATTCGTCGATGAACCGCGTCGCGCCGTGGAGCAGGCTAATGCGCTGGTAGGCCGGGTGATCCAGCAATTGACGGACACCTTCACGAACGAACGCGCGAAACTCGAGAACCTGTGGGCACAGGGCAAGGACGTCTCAACGGAAGATCTGCGCCAAGCTCTGCGCCGCTACTGATTATTTTTCGATCGGCTGTTGTCGGTGTGAGGCTGGGATTTGCCGTGGCGCTCACATCCGCATAGACTAGGTAAATAGCCAACCGCTCCCCGGTTCGCGCGTTTTGCGCGAGTACGCGCGGTTGGGCGTGTCTAAACCCTGTCGTTTGACGATAAGCCTGATGTACTACGACAGGGAGTCGAGTTTATGTCCACGGCCAGCGCCCGCGCTGCCAGTTATGTTTTGACATTGGAAGAGATCGGTCACCTGGCGGCCGAAGGCGGGAAGCCCGCCGAAACGCTCATGAACGTGGTGGCATTGATCGCCGCCCGTTTTCAGACCGACGTTTGTTCGGTATATTTGCTGGAGCCGGATCGCGCCAACCTGGTGATGGCCGCCACCATCGGGCTGCGCCCGCAATGCATCGGCACGCTGCGCATGGCGCTGCACGAAGGTCTCGCGGGACTGGTGGCCGAGCAAGTCCGGCCGGTGGCAGTGGAAAATGCGACTTCGCACCCGCGGTTCAAATATTTTTCGGAGGCGGGCGAAGAGGCTTACCATTCCTTCTGCGGCGTCCCGCTGATCGATCAGGGTGTGCTGCAAGGCGTGCTGGTAGTCCAGACCGTGGACCCTCGCGCCTTCACCGACGACGAAGTGCAGATGTTGGTGGAGGCGGCCGCGCAGGTGGCGCCGGTAGTCAGCGAAGCGCGCGCGCTAGACCGCTTCATCGCGCCCGTGCAGGAGCGTCTGTGGGCCATCGCTCGCAACCTGTGGTGGAGCTGGGACAACGATTCCACCGGTCTGTTCCGCGATCTGGACCCCGTGCGTTTCCGGCAGTTGAATCACAACCCCATCGCGCTGCTCGCGGAGATTCCGCTCGCTAAGCTCGAGCGCCGCGCGGGCGAACTGGTGCTGCACAGCCGCATCAATTACGCCTATCGGCGCCAGCAGGAGTACTTGCGAGCCGATCGCACCTGGGGCGCTACGCACGCCGGCGCATTGCGTCCTCGGCCGGTCGCGTATTTCTCGGCCGAATTCGGCCTGCACGAGTCCATTCCGATTTACTCGGGCGGCTTGGGCGTGCTCGCCGGCGACCATATCAAAAGCGCTTCGGATCTCGACATCCCTCTGGTCGGCGTCGGCTTGTTTTACAGCCAGGGCTATTTCCGCCAACGCTTGGATCGCAGCGGCTGGCAGCAGGAAGAATATCTGCCCACCGATGTGAACCAGCTTCCCATGGAGACCGCCATCGGAAAAAACGGCGAGCCGGCGGAGATCCAGATCGAAACGCGCAGCGGCACCATTCGCGCGAAGGTCTGGCGCATCAAGGTGGGCCGCTGCGACCTGCTGCTGCTCGATTCGAGTGTCGAAGGCAACGCGCCGGAGGATCGCGAACTGACTTCGCGCCTCTACGGTGGCGACGGTCGCGTGCGCATCCGTCAGGAGCTGCTGCTCGGCGTGGGCGGCTATCGGGCGCTGAAGGCCATGGGCATCACTCCGTCGGTGCTGCACTTGAACGAAGGGCACAGCGGGTTCGCAGTGCTGGAAGCGATCGCCACGCGCATGCAGGAGGAAGGGCTTTCGTTCGAGCAGGCCCTGCCGCGGGTCTCGCGCGAAGTCGTTTTCACTACCCACACGCCGGTGCCCGCCGGCCACGACCGGTTCAACGCCGGATTGATTGAAGAACACCTGGGGCCGCTGCGCGAGCGCCTGGGCCTTTCGGACCGCCGGCTCATGGACCTGGGACGCGAGATCTCGGGCAACGATTTCGAGGAATTCTGTATGACCGTGCTGGGGCTCAAGCTCTCGCGCCGCGCCAATGCGGTTTCGGCGCTGCACGGGGAAGTTTCGCGCGCCATGTGGACCGGGCTTTATCCCGGCAAGGTGGAGGACGAAGTGCCCATCGGCCACATCACCAACGGCGTGCACGTCCCCACTTGGCTCGCGCCGCAGATGTTCCGGCTCTATGACCGGCATCTGGGCAACGGATGGCATGAGCACAGCGGCGAATCGCGCATCTGGGAAGGCATCGAAAATATCGACGACGGCGAGCTGTGGGAAACGCACGGCGCCCTGAAGCTCCGCCTGCTCGAATTCGTGCGGCGCCGCGCGGTGGAACAGTCGCAACGGCGCGGCGAATCGCCGGAATCCTTGCAACGCCTGAGCCGCGTCCTGAGTCCCGATGCGCTTACCATCGGTTTCGCGCGGCGCTTCGCCACCTACAAGCGCGCCAACCTGATTCTGGCCGATATCGAAAAGCTCACCTCCATGGTGAACGATCCCAAG
>JASIGB010000340.1:0-7242 GCA_030045355.1 Bryobacteraceae bacterium | reverse complement strand
TGCGCCAGCTTTTTACCGAGGGCCTGCTGCTCGCGATCCTTGGAGGCGGCGCGGGGATCCTGCTGACCGCTGCCTGCGTGCCGTTGCTTACCCGAGCGGTGCCGCCGATTCGCGACCGCGGAGCAGTGCTGCAACCCGTCGCCGTGCACATCACGATCGACCTGCGCGTCGCGGCGTTCGCCATCGGCATCACGATTCTGACCGCGATTCTGTTCGCCCTGTCGCCGGCGCTGCGCTCGGCGCGGTCCGAAATCGCTGGCGTTCTGCAGGGAGCGCGCACGTCCACGCGGCGGCTAACCGCCGGGAGCCTGATCGTCGTGGCGCAGGTCGCGATCTGCACGCTGATCCTGATGGGCGCGGCGCTGCTGATCGAGACGCTGGAGCGCATGCGCGCGATGAATCCGGGCTTCGACGCCGACCGCGTGGTCACGTTGACCATCGACCCGAGCGTGCGCGGCTACACGCGCGAGCGCACCGAATCCTTCAGCAAAGCGCTTCTGGAACGTGCGCGGACGCTCCCCGGAGTGAGCGATGCAAGCATCGCGTCGCGTGGCCTGATGCGCGGCACCGGTGTGAAGGCCACGCTAGGCGCCGCTGGAACGCATATCGGCCCCAGCGATTTTCTCGACGCCAGCATGAACGACGTCACTCCGGATTACTTCCGGACCATGGGTATACACGTGGTCGCCGGACGCGCCTTCAATTGGTTCGATCATAACGGCGAAGCGAAGGTCCCGCATCCTGCGATCGTCAACCAAGCTTTTGCGCGCCGATTTTTTCCCGGTAAGAATCCAATCGGCGAACGGTTCGGATTTTCAGGACCGGGCGGCATCGCTGCTGCCGACAGTCAGATCATCGGCGTGGTCAGTGACGCGAAGTACCGCTCGCTGCGCGAACCAGTTCCACCGACCGTCTACAGTCCGGCCGTGGACGGATTCGATTTCGTTTTCATCCTGCACCTGCGCACGCGCGGGGATCCCGAGGCGCTGATCGCGCCAGTTCGAGCAGTGCTGCGCTCCCTTGACCCGGAAATGCCGATCATCGAAACGCGCACGCTGCGGCAGGAGGTGGATGCGTCGCTGTGGCAGGAGCGGCTGCTCGCGATGCTTTCCGGAATCTTCGGCTCGATCGCCGCGCTGCTCGCGAGCATCGGGCTATACGGCGCGCTCGATTACGCGGTGAAATCACGTACGCGTGAAATCGGCGTGCGGGCGGCGTTGGGAGCGCAGCCGGCAAGTATCGTGCGGCTGTTTTCGCGCGAGACGCTGGCCCTCACCGTCGGCGGCATCATCGTTGGGTTTGGCGCTTACGCTGCCGTATCGGTCTTCTTGCGCCGAGTTTTATATGATGTGCGGCCGTGGGAGGCGTGGCCGGTGATTACGGTGGCATTCCTGATGGCGCTGATCGCGGCCATTGCGACGGCTCCGGCCATCCATCGGGCCGCGCGAATCGACCCGGCGGAGGCGTTGCGAGCTGAGTAGGGAGTCGGCTGATCCCGAGCACCGCTGGTGGTTTTCGGCCAGGCGGCGCGGCGGAACGTAACGCGTAAGTGATTCAAATCTAACCGGTAATCACTTGGCCCCGGGATTGCCTTTACTGGCATGAATGCTTCGCGGCCTCATCAGTTGCGCACTCTTGGGAGCAATCGCCATCCTACCCCTTCTCGCGCAGGACCCCAATGCGCCGCCTCCGCAGGCTGGTCCCGAGCCGGACGGCCAGTACGAACCCGGGCGCGCGGTGGCCCGATTGAGCGTGGCCAGCGGCGACGTTTCGGTGCGGCGAGGCGATTCGGGCGAGTTGGTGGCCGCGGCCGTGAATGCGCCCTTGATGGCCGACGATCATGTTCTCACCAGCGCCAATTCGCGCGCGGAAATCGAGTTCGATTCCTCTAACGTGGTTCGCCTCGGTCCGAACTCGGACGTGCATCTCGCGGCGCTCGATATTCACAGCGTGCAAATCCAAGTGGCGGCGGGCACGGTGATGTTTCGCACGCTGCGTCCGGGCAACGTGCAAGTGGAAGTGGACACGCCGAGTGTTGGAGTCCGGCCCATGCAGCCGGGCACCTATCGCGTGACGCTGCACGAAGACGGAACCTCTGAGATCACGGTGCGCTCGGGGGAAGCCGAAGTCGATAGCCAGCGCGCCGGCGAGCGTTTGGAAGCCGGACAAACCATGCAAGCGCGTGGACCGGCGTCGGATCCCGAGTATCAAGTGGTGCAGGGCATTCCCCAGGATTCCTTCGACCGCTGGAACGAGGAGCGCGACCGCTACTTCCTGGCTTCGCAGAGTTATGAGCACGTGAATCCCGCCGTGGCCGGCGGCGAGGACCTGGATCAGAATGGCCGCTGGGTCAACGATCCGCAGTACGGCCAGGTGTGGCAGCCGAATGTTCCGCCCGATTGGGCGCCTTATCAGAACGGCCAGTGGGCTTGGGAAGATTACTACGGCTGGACCTGGGTGAGTTACGATCCCTGGGGTTGGGCGCCGTATCACTACGGCCGCTGGTTCTGGGGCGCGGGCGGATGGGCCTGGTGGCCCGGGCCGATCGCGCCGTATCCTTACTGGGCGCCAGCGTATGTCGGCTTCTTCGGATTTGGTCCCGGCATCGGATTCGGAGTTGGATTTGGATTTGGAGGAGTAGGTTGGGTCGCGCTGGCGCCCTTTGAGGTGTTCCATCCCTGGTGGGGGCCTGGCTTGTATGCCGGATTTGGCCGCGGGTTCTACGGCGGCCACACCACGATCGTGAATAATATCAACGTCTCGAATTCGTTTCGCAATGCGCGAGTGGCGGGTGGGGCGATCGGAATGGATACGTCCGCGTTCGGTCGCGGCGGACGAATTAGCTCGCTGAATCGGGCCCAGCTTGCTTCGGCGAGCGCCGTTCATGGCGTGCTGCCGGTGGCGCCGGACCGGTCCAGCCTGCGCTTTTCCTCGCGCACGGCGAGCGGGCGGTATCCGCAGGCGCGGTCGCAGAGCTTCGCCAGCCGCATGCAGACGCCGCGCGTCCAGCACACCAGCTTCGAGCAGCAACAGCGCGGGATGCAGCAGATGTCGCGCGGCGATTTCAGCCGTAGCAGTCTTGGTGAGGGCTCGCGCGGATTCGGCGGCGCTTCCAGTGCGACGCACGGCTGGAGCCACTTCGGCGAACCGATTCACGGAACCAGCAGCTACGGCAGCGCCTACGGAACTTACGGGCGCAGCGGCGGGTCATCGTCACAATTCGGCCGCAGCTACGGCTCGGCGTCGCGCAGTTCCAATGGCGGCGCGGTGCGGATCAACCCGTCCATCGTACAAAGAGGTGGGCAACAAGGCGGCCAGGTTCGGTCCGCGCCGAGCTACGGCAGCGGGCGAAGTTCGTCGGGTTCCGCGCGCTCGAGCGGCGGTGGGCGGTCAGGTGGAGGAGGCCACCGCTAGAGGAAGCCGCCAACGATTTTTCGATTTCTTCCCTCAGGCCCGTGCACGCGCCTCCCAGCGAGTTCGGGCCTTCTTTTTTTCCTCGTTCCGGCGGGCCTGCTCCGTTCATAATGGGAGTCTAGCATCGCAATAATGGCGGTGAACGCGACCAGCAGTGCGGAGAATCCATGGCAAACACCTTTGGCGCCGACATTCTGATCCAATCCCCAGACCCGAAAAAGGCCGCGGCATTCTACGTCGAGCAGCTCGGGTTCACCATCACCGGCGAGACGCCCATGCTGAGCCTGCATGGTAAGAACATCAACCTGTTCATCGAGCAGGGCCCGGCGCTCGGACCCGTGCTGGAGGTGACGGTCAGGAATGTGGAGGAAGCCAAGGCGCGGCTGGTCGAGAACGGCTGCCGGATCGTGAAAGACGAACCACACGTTCCGCGCGTGTACGTCGAAGATCCACACGGCCTGGTTTACAACCTGACCAGGTAAAGGGCGCTCATCGCGTAGCGGACGCGCGCCGTCACTCTCCGCGCACCAGATCGTCGTAGGTCTCGCGCTTGCGGATCACGCGATAACTGCCGCCCTCCACGAGAATCTCCGGCGGGCGCGGGCGCGCGTTGTAGTTCGACGACGCGACGAAGCCGTACGCTCCCGCGGTGCAGACGGCGAGCAGATCGCCCGGGAGCAGGTTGGGCATCGCGCGGGCGCGAGCCAGGAAATCGCCCGATTCGCAAACCGGCCCCACCACGTCGGCCACGATGCCGGGACCGTCGCTCTTGCGCAGCGGAACGATCTCGTGGTGGGAGTGGTACAACGCCGGGCGAATCAGATCGTTCATCGCGGCGTCAACGATGATGAACTCGCGCTCGCCGTTGCTCTTGCGATATAGCACGCGCGTAAGCAGAACGCCCGCTTCGGCCACCATGGAGCGGCCGGGCTCGATCAGGATTTCGAGGTTGTGGCCCGCCGTACGCGCGCACATCGCCTGGATATAGTCGCAGATCGACAGCGCTTTGTCGCCCGGTTTATAAGCCACGCCGAGGCCCCCGCCCAGATCGAGCGAGCGAATGGGCAGGCCGCGCGCGCGCAGCCGCTCGACCAGCGCGACCATCTTGTCGAACACTTCGAGCAGCGGCGCGATGTCGGTGATCTGCGATCCGATGTGGCAACTGACGCCTTCGAGCAGGAGGTTGGGGAGCGACCGTGCACGCTCGTAGATCGCCTCAGCGTCCGCGATGTCGACGCCGAATTTGTGTTGGCGCAGGCCGGTGGAAATGTAGGGATGCGTGGCGGCGTCCACGTCGGGATTCACGCGCAATGCCGCGCGTGCTGCGATGCCGCGGCGCGCAGCGAGCGAATCGATCAGCGCGAGCTCAGGCTCGGACTCACAATTGAAGCTTTTGATGCGGTGTTCGAGCGCGTAATCGATCTCCTGCGCCGTTTTGCCGACGCCCGAGAAGATCACGCCCGCGGGATCCGCCCCCGCTTTCAGGACGCGAAACAGCTCGCCGCCGGATACGATGTCGAAACCCGCGCCCGCTTCGGCGAGCAGCTTCAAGATGGCGAGATTGCTGTTGGCTTTGACGGCGTAGCAGATCTTATGCGGCACGTCGCCGAAGGACTTTTCGTAGGCCTGGAAGCGATCGAGGATAGCTGCGCGCGAATACACATAGCTCGGCGTGCCTTCGCGGCGCGCGATGTCGGCGAGCGGCACGTCTTCCAGATACAGGGTTTGATCGCGGTACTGCATCATTTGACTTTGACGACCACTAAGGTTTGATCATCGTGCGTGGGTGCGTCTGACTTGTAATGATCGAAGTCGGCCAGAATTGCATCGGCCATGACGTCCGGCGATTTCATGCACAGCTTTTGCAGCTTGCGCCCGAGGCGCGCGCCGCCGTATTCTTCGCCTTTGGGGTTGGGCTGATCGGTGATACCGTCCGAGTGCATTAGGAGCACGTCGCCCGGCTGCGCGTCGAAAATCACTTCGTCGTACTCGCGATCGTCCAGCAAGCCGGCGGGAATGCCTTCCACTTTGGGCTTGATGATCTCGCCTGCGCGGCAGATGATCGGCGGTTCGGCGCCCGCGTTGGCCATAATGAAACGGCGATTCGTGCTTTCCCACACCACCACCAGCAGCGCGACGTACTGCGTGCCGACGATACGCTCGCGCAGCACGCGGTTGAGCAGCTTCAGCAATTCGGCCGGGTCGCGCCGGCGATGCGCCAGCGTGCGCAGCAACCCGCTGACCATGGCGCCGTAGAGAGCCGCGGCAGCGCCTTTACCGCTGACGTCGCCGAACAGGAAAACCGTTTCGCCCGAGCTGTGCTCGAAGAAATCGTAGACGTCGCCGGTGATTTCGCGCGCGGGCCGGCTGCGAACGGCGACCTCCAGCCCTTCGATTTCGGGCGCTTCGCGCGGCAGCATGACCATCTGCACGTTGCGTGCGGCCTTCAAATCGCGATCCATGGATTGCTCGCGTTGCGCGATCTCTTCGTACAACCGCGCGTTTTCGACCGAACTGGCGATCTGCGGCGCAAGCAGCGCGAGCAAGCGCGAGTGATCCTCGGTGAAAAAACCCATGCGGTCGCTCTCCAGGTTCATCACGCCCACCACGCGATCCTGCACGATCAACGGCACGGCGATCTCCGAGCGAATGTCGGGATGCGAGGCAATGTAGCGCTGGTCGGCCAGCGTATCGGCCACGCGCACGATCTCGCGCGATTCGGCAGCCGCGCCCGTGATGCCTTTGCCGAGCGGGATGTTGTCGAGGTTCACGCGCTGGTCATAGCGCTCGCTGAAGCGGTGCCGCAGCACTTTATGTTCGGCGTCCAGCAGCAGGATGCTAAACGCGTCGAAGGCGACCAGCGCGTGGGTGGTGATGGCGATCTTGCGCAGCAGTTCATCCAGGTCCAGAATCGAGCTGAACTCCTGCGACAAATGCGCCAGCGTCTTGAGCGTGCGGTTCTGGCGCTCCACGCGGCGATAGAGACGCGCGTTGTCGATGGACACCGCCACGCGCGAGGCGATCAGTTGCAGCAGCGCGCGGTCCTGCTCGCGATACGCGTTCAGGCGCGTGGATTGCAAGTCGATCACGCCCACCAGCTTGCCACGCGCGATCATCGGCACGGCCAGTTCGGATTGCACGGCGTCCACGGCGGGCAGATAGCGCGGATCGCGGCGCACGTCGCCCGAGAGGATCGGCTGGCGGCCGACAGCGGCGATGCCGGTGATGCCTTCGCCCAGCGGGATCACCAGATTCCGCACAATCTCTTCGCGGTGGCCGATGGAATGGCGGATGGTGAGGCCGTGCTGCCGCTCACTGTACAGCAGAATGGCGAGCAGATCGTACGGAACCACGTCCTTGACGATGGCCGCAACGTTGGCGAGCACGCGGTCGAGATCCAGCGTGTCGGCGGTCGCGGCGGAAACGTCCAGCAGAAAATCGAGCAGTTCGGCACGTTCGTGGAACCGCACCTTGGCTTTGCTGGTGGGCGCGGCCATGGTCACGCTCCGGGCTCCGCTGCGCCGAACTGGGCATGCGCGGCTTCCATGATCTTGACGCTTGCGCTGGCGCCGATCCGCGTGGCCCCAGCCTCGAGCATCTTCAACAGGTCGTCGAGCGTGCGGATTCCGCCGGACGCCTTCACTCCGACTCCTTTGTCACCTGTCATCGGCCCCACCGTGCGGCGCATCAGTTCGACATCGTGCACCGTGGCCCCGGAAGCACCGAAGCCCGTGGACGTTTTCACGAAGTCCGCGCCGGCTTCCTTGGCCAGAGTACACGCAGCGACTTTCTGATCGTCGCTGAGCAGCGAGTTTTCGAGGATTACCT
>JASIGB010000339.1:0-9867 GCA_030045355.1 Bryobacteraceae bacterium | reverse complement strand
GGATTACATCGCGGCCCTCAAGGTCTTTTATCAGCCCGGCTCACTGAAGTACCAGCAGCGCGTCGATCAATACTCCGCCGCCATGCGCGATCTCTACCAGCGCTATCCCAACGACATCGACGCCGCTGCCTTCTACGCGCTCTCGCTGCTCGCCGACGTCGCTCCCGATGACACCAGCCTCACCAAAGAGCACCAGGCGCTCGCCCTGCTGACGCCGCTGTTTGCAAGGTACCCGGATCATCCGGGCCTCGCGCACTACATCATCCATGCGTGCGACAACCCTTCCATGGCCCAGCAGGGGCTTCACGCCGCCGAACGCTACGGCACTATCGCGCCCTCCGGCGCGCACGCCGCTCACATGGGCGGACACATCTTCGCCCGCCTGGGAATGTGGCCTGAAGACATCCAGGCCAACCAGGCCGCCGTTGCGGCCGCACGGAGGGCGGCCGAAGGCAATCGCGGCGGAGGCTTCGATCAGCTTCATCCAGATGACTTCCTGATGTACGCCTACCTTCAGAGTGGACAGGATGCTCCGGCCAAAGCTCTCCTCGACACAACCGCTGCGATGCTGAAACACATGGCGACCATGCCCGGCATGGTGGAGGACGGCATGGAAACGATGGTGCCCGGCTACAGCACGGAGTTCCCAGTCATCTACGCTCTCGAACGCCGCGATTGGAAAACGGCCGCCGCGATGCCGCCCGCCGCAGGCGCTCCGGCTGACGTTCAGCTCGCGACCTATTGGGCGCATGCCATCGCCGACGGACATTTGAAGGATGGAGCCGCCGCAAAGGCGGACCTGGCGAAGTACGAAAGCCTGATGGAACAGGTCAAGAAGGGACCGCGCGCGTATTTGGCGGAAGGCACCGGGCCGCAGATCGAAACCGGCACCGTCCGCGCGTGGGCCGCATATGCCCAAGGCGATTTCGCCAAGGCCCTCGGCCTGATGCGCGGAACTGCCGATCTTCAGGACAAAGTGGGACAAGGAGAAGTCGACATTCCGGTGCGTGAAATGTTGGCCGATATGCTGCTCGATTTGAAACGCCCGCAGGACGCCCTGGTTGAATATGAACGCGCCCTGCAACTCAGCCCCAATCGCTTCAATGGTCTCTACAACGGCGGCTTGGCCGCGGAAGAGGCAGGCGACAAGACGAAAGCGCGCCAATACTACACAATGCTGCTCAAGGTGACAGACAACGGTCTCCACTCCATGCGTCCCGAAATAGCACACGCAAAGGCGTTTCTGGCTAGCGCGGCTGTAGCAGGTAAGTAGCGATTGTGGTGTCCTCGTAGTGCCTCGGCGCCTGGCCGCTCCGCCGACCTGGAGTTGCTTGGCCGCGCTCGTATTTAATGAACCAGATCAGAACTTTCTGCCCGAGTGACGTTAATGACAGCTCTGTACGAGTTGTGCGTCACTCGGCCAGAGAGGTTATTGTCGCCGGAATCACAATCGACAGTGTTGCAGCAATGATCGCGTTTCCGTGAAGTGACGACCCGGGAGGATTGCTACGGCACCGTGATCATATAGATGTTCCGACGCCGCCCGGCGGCAAAGCGGGTAGGGATACCGCGTGCCGAGAGCCATCGAGCTGGTATACCAAGCGCGCTACATCGGCGAGGTGCGGCACCGTGGCGCGAGGAGTCCTGAGGCCGTGCCGAGGTCGCGCGCGTTGGTGTAGGATGTCATCAGGTCATCTAACTGGAGCAATCACATGAATGTCCGCCACCTCGTGCCGCCCGTGAGCCGCTGCCTCCTGTCCATGGGATTCCTTATGTTGACCGCCGGCCTGCAGCAGCCGGTTAACGCGTCAGGCGTAGACCTCTCGAAGTTCAGATCTATCGAGCCGCAGTTCATCGCGGCGCTGGGAGACCCCGGGGCCACCTCCGGCAACGACGCGCAATCCTGGGGCCTCTGGAACCAGGACCCGGGCCCGCGCGCTTGCAAGCTGGACCACTACAAACAATTGAAGGCGGCCGGCGGCGTGGCGCCGGCACAGTGGAAATTCGACGCTGCGGACTGGTGGCTCGAGGAACACGGCTTGATCATGGAGAAGCCGACCTTTCCGCTGCCCCCTGGGAAATACCTCGTCACGGGCGACCGCAACGTCACGACCGTGCTGACAATTCATCCCAAGGACAAGGACGGCAATCAGCGCTGGGAACTCGCCGACGGCGCGACCCTCTACGATGTCACCCATCTCGGATGCCGCTCCGCACGCTACACGCCGGCGACGGCTAACAACTCGTGCTCGCCCGCGAACGTTCGGACCACGGGTTTTCCGGTGAGTCCAGGGGCGGCCATGCCCGCCGTGAACGGCTGCCACAAGCAGGACTACGCGGTTATCATCGTCGTTGGACTGCCCGCCACTCATTGAGTGGCTGCACACAGGGCGCGACCGCTCGCCACGTGACCACGCCGGCACCCGAACGCTAGTTCTCCACCGAGTAGCCGGAGCGCCTCTCGAACAGATTCATAGCGGAAGGATCAGACTATTGATCCCGAGTAACGCCATAGTGTTTACCGGGACCAGCGGCGGATTGTCGGCCACTCGTTCTTTGGTCATACCGCAGCCGCCTCCAGGCGGTCACTTCACAAAATATTCACGGCCCTCGCGGCTAGCAGCGCCACCGTGGCGAGTGAAATCAGCGCCTGCGTCATCATCAGCAGTTTGGCCCAGCGCGAGAGCACTGGAACGTCGGTGGGCGAAAAGGCCGTGCTGGTGTTGAAGGCCAGGAACAGGTAATCCACAAAGCCCGGGCGCCAATCCTTGTCGCTATCCCAGGGCGTCACCATTTGCGGAAATAGGAACGCGCCTTCTTTGTGCTCGGCGAGAGCGTCGCGCGCGTTGGGACCGCCGGCGTCCAGCCGCCAATACCAGGAGGCGAAGACCAAAATATTGATGACCCACAGAGCCGCGGCGGCCCGGAGCAGCTCGCCGGGAGGGTCGACGTGGCGCGGCAGCCGGATAATCAACATGGCGAGCGACCAGACCATAGATGCCGTCACCGCGCCCGCCACGGTATGGCTGAGAACCCGGTTCAGCAAATCCTTGCCCACGCGGTGCGCCACCACGGTGGGGATCAGCAGAATGCTCACCACCACCAGCAGCAGCCATTCCTGGCCGAAGCGCAGCGCGTCCGGAATCGCGAAATGCAGGCCGCCCGCTCCGAGGAGCGCTAGCAGGGCCGGCCAGCGCGGTTCGGCGGTCCTGGGCTCGGCATTCGCGCGCACCGCAGCGGCGCGAGCCGGAACCTTGAGCTGGGCCATATATGGGACAATGTAGCAAGTCACCTCCCCATGAAGGTTGTGGTTCAGAGTTCGTCGCTATTGTTTACGCTGCTGTCGATCATCCTGAACGTGCCGATCACACGCGTAAAACGCAAGCCCGCGGGCCGGGAGGAAACCCGCCGGGAGCCTAGACACGCCTCCGGCTAGCGGCGATCTCAAGTTCGGCGGAAGAAATTAGCCATGGCCCTCTCACCTCGGTTCGCGCTGCCGGCCGGTCCCGAGCTCTCGCGCCATTCCTCCGGGTGCGTGTATTCGTTCGATCTCGAAGGAAATCTCATCGAAATGAGCGCGGGGCTCTCGGCCGTCTTGGGTTTCGCCCGCGAGGAGGCGATCGGCCTGAACCTCGCCCAGCTTCTCGAAGCCGAATCGTGGAAAAACTCGCGCGAACAGATCTTCACGCAACTCGGCGGAGGCGGGCCGCAACCGTTGACTCTGACCGCGATCGCACGGGACGGCCGTTTGATTCAGCTCGCCGTCGTGCGGCGGCTGCTGTTCGAGCGCGGACGTCCGGTGGGAGTACAGGATTCCGGACAAGTGCTCGAAGAGGGAGCGGCGCGGGTCCGTTTGGAGCGTGGCGTCCAGCCGTCCGAGGCCGACGCCGCCCGATTCGCGGAACAACTGAGGCAGTTGCACCGGCTGAGCACCGCCAGCTACCTCTCCGTCGACCTGGCGCTTCAGGATCACCTGGAAACCGGCTGCCGGCTGTTCGATCTGCCGGTGGGAGTCTTGCTGCAGGCGGATGGATTCAACGGTTTGATCCAGGCCAGTTGGGGCCTGCCTGATCTCTCGCGCGGCGAACAGATCCCGCTTTGGCAGACGCGCGCCTATTCTGTCTCCAGCCGGTTACGCACACTCACGGCGTCAGAGCCCGGTTCAACGGGCAGCGGGCCGCGCCTGGAGTTTGAAACTTACATTGGCACGCCGGTCTGGCTGGGTTCGGAACTGTTCGCCAGCCTCAGCTTTTCCGGGCCTTGCGAGGGATCGCCGCGGGAGTTTTCCTCCTCCGACCGCGAGCTGATCGAATTGATGGCGCGCAGCATCGGCCGCGTGGTGCTGGAGCACCGCATTCAATCCGAGCGCGACCGCTTGCAGAGCCTGGAGAAGAATCGTAATCGCGTGCTGGAGATGGTGGCCGAGAACGAGAGCATCGCGACCATTCTCGAAGAGGTAGTCCATCTGGCGGAGGCGCAGTGCCCGGATGCGCTGTGCGCGCTGCTGCTGTTGAAGGATGAGATGCTCACCTGGGCGGCGGCGCCCGGATTTCCGGGAGAAGCGCTGCGCCTGCTGAAACCGTATCGAGTCCTGCGCGATACCGCCGGCCTGGCGGTGGCTGAAGTCGCGCGCAGGACCGTGCTCTGGGACGACGTGCGCTCCTGTCCGTTTTGGGCCGATCGCGCCCATGTGGCCAGCCAGATGGGCATCGAATCGTGCCGCTCCACGCCGATTTTATCGGGCGATGGGATGCTCCTGGGAATGCTCGCGCTGCACTACAAGGCCGGGCAGACCAAGGACGAGAGCGATACCGAACTGCTGGAGGCGGCCAGCCGCCTGGCCGCTCGGGCGCTGGAACAGCGCGGTTTCACCGAAAAGCTGGAGTTTCAAGCGCGGCACGATTCGCTCACCGGTCTGCCCAATCGCGCGTATTTCATGGAGTTGCTGGAAGGTGCGCTGCTCGATGCCGCTGAACGTTCCGGCAGCCTGGCGGTATTGTTCATCGATCTGGACCGCTTCAAGCAAATCAACGATATTCTGGGCCACGCCATGGGCGACCGGCTGCTCAAGGAAGTGGGCCAGCGCCTGAAGCGCCTGCTAACCGAAGACGACCTCGCCGGGCGCATGGGTGGCGACGAATTTACGATCGTGTTGACGCGGCAGCCGGACGAACAGTCCGCGGTGCTGGCCTCCCAGGAATTCCTCAATGCGTTTCGCGCGCCGCACCAGATCGAAGACAACGAGTTGTTCGTCACCGCCAGCATCGGCGTCGCGCTGTTTCCGCGGCACGGCCAAAGCGTGGCCGAGCTGCTGCGGAACGCCGACTTGGCGATGTATCACGCCAAAAACACCGGTAAGAATGACGTGGTGGTGTTCCGCGCCAAGGATCACACCGCCAGCCTGGAGCGCTTGCGCCTGGAAAACGCGCTGCGGCGCGCGCTGGAGCACCAGGAATTCGAGCTGCTGTATCAGCCCGTGGTCAGCATGAACGGCAAGGTGGAGGGGCTGGAGGCGCTGCTCACCTGGCGGCATCCGATTTACGGCAGCATCTCGCCCAAGCAGTTCATTCCCATCGCCGAGGAAACCGGGCTCATCATCGACATCGGATCCTGGGTGATCCAGCGGGCCTGCCTGGAGGCGGCGAGCTGGCACAAAGCCGGGCACCGCGCGCGCATTTCGGTCAACGTTTCCGCCTTGCAGTTCGAGCGGCGCGATTTCCTGGAAACGGTGGCGGCATCGCTCGCGCTCAGCAAGCTCACCCCCGATTGCCTGGAACTGGAGCTCACCGAAAGCTACATCATGAAAGACTTGCCGCAGGCGGCCGCGCGCCTGACGCAGATCCGCAACCTGGGCGTGAGCATCGCGATCGACGATTTCGGCACCGGATATTCGTCGCTGAGCTACCTGAACAAGCTGCCGGTGGACGCGCTGAAGATCGATCAATCGTTCCTGCGCAATCTGCACGAGCCGGAAGGTTCGCTCGCGGTGATCCAGAGCATCGTGCGCATGGCCCACAGTATGAACCTGGACGTCGTCGCGGAAGGCGTGGAAACGCGCCAGGAACTGGACCTGGTGCGCGTGCTCGGCTGCGACAAAGTACAGGGACACGTATATGGTCCCGCACGCCGGCGCGAGGAAGTGGAGACGCTGCTCGAAACCAACGATTCGCTCAGGCCGGCGGAGTTATAGCGGGCTCGGGTATGCCCAACTGGAGCAGCCGGGCGAGTTCGAGTAACTCGTTCGCCCAGTCGGAATCGTCTTCCGCATCCAGCTTCTGGAGCAACGCGTAGCAGCGGTTTTGCACCGCCCACAGGACCAGCGGGAAGGGCAGGGAACGCGCGGCGGCGAGATTGGCACGCAATTTCGCCAGCCGCTCGAGGTTTCTGGGATCGGCGAAGAATTCTGCGCCCTGGTGTTCGAGATTGCGGCGCAATACGATTTCCAAACCTGACTGATCCAAAGCAATGCCCGAAATCCGCATTTCTTCCAGCAGATTTTGAGCCGCCGCCTCATCCATCTCCGGCGCGGCCAGCGCCTGCCGCAGAAGCCCGTTTAACGCCACGTCGGCCGCGGCTTTGAGCTCGCGCGGGATGGGAATGCCACAATCGCTCATAAAGCGCAGCGACTGCGCCTGGCCCTCGTAGATGTCGCGCGCCACCGTAAACGCATGTTCGATGGCGGACTGGAGCACTTCCGCCAGCACCTTGCGCTGCTCGTCGCGAAACAGGTCTTTGAGCGAATAGGTGCGTCCGGCAAATCCCTGATCGAGGCAACGAATCACGGCTGCCACGTCCGATCGCGCGAGGGCATCGCGCGCGGCCTTGGTCAGATCCCGATAAGCTTCCTCGGACTGAAAGAGCGCCACGCCGCCGTGCAGATTGTGATCGCCAAAATGCAGCGCGCCGAACATCAGTATGTCGGACTCCTGCGTAATTTCCGAAGTCAGGCGCGCTTTGCCGAACGCCAGCCGCATTTTCCCCGCGCGCCGGACGCGATAATCCTTGATGTCCACCGAGTAGGCGTAAATGCGCGTGTTATCCGGATAGCTCTCAAACAGCGAACTCATGGCGTAATGCGCGCCCAGCTTCAGCAGGTCCCCGCTCGCGGGTTTGACGAATTTTTCGTAAACGGCGGCGCCGTCGGCGTGTTCGGGAAGATTGCTCTTGGCGGCGGCGAGTTTTTCGAGGAAGCCGCGCTCGAAGCGTCCCTCGGCGTCTGGGAACAGCTCTTCGGCCAATTGCACGGCGCGCGCGGCGTATTGGATCACCTGTACGGTTTCGATGCCCGACAACTCGTCGAAAAACCAGCCGCAACTGGTGTACATCAGCATGGCGTGGCGCTGCATCTCGAGCAGCTTCCAAACGATGGCGCGGTCGGCGGCCTTCACGTTCTTGCGGCGGAAATTGGCGGCGGCGAAGCGTTCGCGGCTTTCGGGCGAGCGGTCCAAAATGACGTGAATGTAATTGTTGCGCGCGGCCCAGGGGTCCTTGAAGAAACGCCGGGCCATTTTTTCGTAGCGCGGCGCGATCTCGTCGCGCAGCCAGTCCAACGCCTCGCGCAGCGGCGCGCGCCAGGCTTGGTTCCATTCGCCGTGCGCCCCGGAGTTGCAGCCGCAGTTCGAATTCCAGCGCCCGACGCCGTGCACACAGCTCCAGGCGGTGTTCTCCAAAATTTCCACGTCGTGGACGGCAGGATATTTTTCCAGGAACTCGCCGTAATTGGTGACTTTCGCCAGGCCCTTGGACTCGATGTGCTCGAGCGCGTACGCCAGCGCCATGTCGCCGAACGGATGATGATGCCCGTAGGTTTCACCGTCCGTGGCGATGTGGGCGAGTTGCGGCCCCGCGCGCTGGTCCGAGAAGGCATCGAGAAGCCGCTCGGCGAACCGGCCGCCGTCGTTGAGCAAGCGCTCGAACGCCACGGCGCGCGAGATGGGGCCGTCATAGAAGAACAGGCCGATCGCGCGGCCCGACGGGAGTTTCTGCCGATAGACACGAGCCGGGTCGATGCGCTGGCCGCTCACGTCCACGCCATCGGCGGTCTTGGCCTGGGACGGTGCAAGAACCGTGAATTTGATGCCGTGCCGAGCCATCAGGTCCAGCGTTTCCACATCGACGGCGGTTTCGGGAAGCCACATCCCCTCCGGGTCCCGGCCGAAGCGGAAGCGAAAATCTTCGATTCCCCAGACGATCTGCGTCAGCTTGTCGCGCGCGTTGGCGAGCGGCATGATCATGTGGTTGTAGCATTGCGCCAGCGCCGAACCGTGGCCGGAAAAGCGCTGCAGGCTGGCGCGGTCGGCCTCCAGGATCGCCTGGTAGGTTTCCGGCGCCGCGTCCTTCATCCAGGAAAGCAGCGTGGGACCGAAGTTGAAGCTGATGCCCGCATAGTTGCTGACGATTTTCGCGATGCGGCCTTCGGCGTCGAGGATGCGGGCGGCGCTGTTGGGCGCGTAGCACTGGGCGGTGACCCTCTCATTCCAGTCGTGGTAGGGCGCCGCGGAATCCTGGAGCTCAATCGCTTCCAGCCACGGGTTCTCGCGCGGCGGCTGATAGAAATGGCCGTGAATGCAGAGATAGCGGTTTTCGTTCACAGAGGACAATGCTAGCGGGACGGCCTCACTACCAGCGCAGTGCCATAGCAAAGCACTTCGGTGACTCCTTGCATGATCTCGGTAGCGTCGTAGCGCACGCCGATCACGGCGTTGGCGCCCAGTTGCGCGGCGTGCTCGGCCATGCGTTGGTAGGCGTGCATGCGTGTTTCTTCGCAGAGATTGGTGAACAGCGTGATGTCGCCGCCCACCAGGGTTTGTAGGCTCGCGCCCAGGGTTCCAAAGACGGAGCGTGAGCGCACGATGATGCCGCGCACGATGCCGAGGTTGCGTTCGACGGTGTAGCCGTCGAGCGAAAAGGCAGTGGTGACCATGGAGTCGGGGACGGCGACAGAGGAGGGTTCCATTGAGGTAAGGCTAGTATTTTAACATTGAGCCCGGAAGCAACTAGCCCTCGTGGCGGCGCTACGACGGTTTCTTCCCCTCGAGTTTCGAAACCCGGTCTTCGATCTCCAAGTCGATGGCTCGCATCGCCGGCGAATGCGTACGCTGACGTGCCTCGTTAGGCGACGCCCATTTGTGGAACTCGGCAAGTAGCTTAGTTTCGGTGGCTTCAATTCGTTCTTCCATGTATGTTCGTAATCGAGCTTCGGCGGCATCGACGCGAGTGGCGAGACGGCCCTCCAACTGCGCTAAGGCTTGATGTAGTTCGGGGTCCACAATCCGAGCATAGCACTCGGGTTTTCGCGGCGACTTTTCCGTTTTTCCCCCTAGACGAAATCCGCAGCCTGCCGATGGATCTTATAGTAGCGGCCGGTCACCGCCGCTGGGAAAGAATTTTAATAACGCTGGGTTACGGATTCTGCAGCCGCCGAGACCGTGCCGTGCGTCCAAAAAGTATAAAAACTGTTCTTGTCGATGTTATATTGAGAATCGCGCGTTAGTCCATGGCCTTTCAGATTCAGCCGGTTAAGGAATTTCTTGTCCGGCCTGCACTGCCCTCTGCCATCGCCCGGATGAGCGATCTGGCGTACAACGTCCTCTGGAGTTGGGATCACACCATTCGCTCGTTGTTCCGGCGGCTGGATTCAGCGCTCTGGAAGAATTGCGGCCACAACCCCGTTCTGATGCTGGGGCGCGTCCCCCAAGCGACGCTGGAGCGCGCCGCGGCCGATTCCCGGTTTCTGGCGGCGTATCGCCGCGCCTGCGACCGCTATTCCAACTATCTGGAGAGGCCGGGGCCCACCGATGACCGGTTGATCGCGTACTTCTCCATGGAATATGGGCTGGTGGAATGCATGCCGATCTATAGCGGCGG
>JASIGB010000034.1:0-2598 GCA_030045355.1 Bryobacteraceae bacterium | reverse complement strand
CCCAAGATCTTCCGCCCGGCAAGGGCAAGGACCTCGTCGAAAACACCTGCGGGAGCTGCCACGGCCTGGACGTCGTGATGTCCCAGCACGCCACCAAGGACGGCTGGCAGTCGATCGTGGATTATATGGTTTCGCGCGGCGCCACCGGAACTCCGCAAGAGCTGGCCACGATCGTCGATTACTTGGCGAAAAATTTCCCCGAAGCCGCCGCCAAAGTGAATGTCAATAAAGCGTCTTCCATGGACATGCAGACCGGCCTGGGATTGACCGCTGCCGAAGGCGACGCGATCGTCAAATACCGCACCGATCACGGCGACTTCAAGGATTTCGATTCCTTGACCAAAGTCCCGGGCGTGGATGCGGCGAAGCTGACGGCCAAGAAAGACAGCATCATCTTCGCAGACACGGCACCGGCTGCTGACAGCAAGTGAAGGCGGCGTGACGCCGCTTGCGGGCGCCGCGCCACTTCGATAACATTCGCATCATGAACAGGCGCGATCTTATTAAGGCGAGCGCAGCCGCCGCGCTGGCTCCCGCGGCATCGCGGTCTGGCACTGCTTCCGCGGGACGCTTGAAGCAGTCCGTCGCCCGCTGGTGCTACGCCAAGATTCCTATTGAAGACCTGTGCCGCGCGATGGCCGATTTAGGCGTCACCGGAATGGATCTGGTGGCGCCGGAGGATTGGCCGGTCTGCCGCAAGTACGGGATTACGCCGGCGATGGTGCAGGGAGCCACCATGACCGGTCCCGGCTCCGTGTTCGACTACGGCTGGAACAACAAAGCGAATCACGACAAGTTGGAGGAGGCGGCAAAAACCAGCATCGTGCGCGCGGCCGATGCCAAGGTCCCCAATGTGATCACGCTGTTCGGCGCGCGGCGCGGCATGAGCGACGCCGAAGGCATCGACAATTGCATCGCGGGCCTGAATCGCGTCAAGAAATTCGCCGAGGATCACGGCGTCACGCTGTGCGTCGAGCTGCTCAACAGCAAAGTGGATCATAAGGATTACCAGGGCGACCATACGGCCTACGGCGTGGCCGTGATGAAAGGCGTGGATTCCCCGCGCGTGAAGCTGCTCTACGACGCCTACCACATGCAGATCATGGAAGGCGACCTGATCCGCACCATCCGCGACAACATCCAGTACATCGCGCATTTCCACTGCGCGGGCGTTCCCGGCCGGCACGAGATCGACGGCACCCAGGAAGTGAATTGGAACGCCGTGGCCAAGGCCATCGCGGATCTCAGTTTTCAGGGCTACATCGCCCAGGAGTTCACGCCTACGCGCGATCCGCTCGCGTCCCTGAAGCAGGCGGTCGAAGTGCTGACAGTGTGACAGTAGCGACACAGGTTCACAGGCGCTCGCGCCCTGCGGAGCCGCGAGCGTAAGTGAGCGGTCCTCGCGCTCCTGAGTAGTAGTGCGGTCGGCTGATTGTATCGAACGAGGAATAAACATATGGGTTCCAGAATCGATAGCTTCCTCAAACACGAAGATATCTTCGAGGAAGCCCAAACGGAAGCCATTAAAGAGGTCGTCGCCTGGCAACTCGCCCAGGCGATGAAGAAAAGAAAAATCAGCAAGAACAAGATGGCTACTCTGCTTAAGACGAGCCGCACGCAGGTCGATCGCCTTCTCAGCGCGAAGGACGACATCACCCTATCCAGTTTGCAGCGTGCGGCAGCCGTCGTCGGCCGGCGCGTCTCCATCAAACTAACCTAGCTTCCCTTGCCCCGCCCCACCCGGCGCGCGTATATACTGGTCGAACTGGGAGCGAACTCCATGCGTCTTGCGATCGCGTTTTTCCTTTTGGCCGCGGCACCCTCGCTTGTGCTCGCCCATCACGGCGGTGCCGAGTACGACCTCAGCAAAACCGTCGAATACAAAGGCAAGCTCACGGCGGTTGACATGATTAATCCGCATTCCTGGATTTATTTCGACGTCACCGGCCCGGACGGCAAGGTCAGCCACCACCGCTGCGAAATGCGTTCGGTGCACGTCCTGCGGCGATCCGGCTGGACCAAGGAAAATTTTCCCGTAGGCCAGCAGGTGACCGTCGAAGCTTCGCCCAACCGCACCGATCCGGACTCGTGCTATTTGCAGAGCCTCATCGCGGCCGACGGAACGCGCATGGATCGCTACGGCCAATACATCAAGGCGCCGGCAGGCGGACTCAAAGAGGTTCGCGGGCCCATCGAGGCGCCGAAGACCAATCGCCCGGTGCGCCTCCCTTCGGGCGAGCCGAATTTGGCGGGCGACTGGGCGCCCGTGCAGTTGGTGATGGTGAATGCGAAAGGCACTGGCGGAGGTTTGGTTCCGCTCGATAAGCTGAGCGATTACAAGCCGGGCGATCGTCCGGCGGTGAACTTCCGTGCGCGGCCCGGTCCCGGTCCCAGGCTTTACGGCGGAACGGAGCTCACCGCCGAAGGAGAAAAAGCTGCTCAGGAGGTCAAGCGCGAGGATAACCCGCGCTTCCACTGCCAGACCACCAGCATTCTTTTCGATTGGACTTTCGACGGTCCGGTCGACCGGATCACGCAGAACAAAGACACCATCACGCTCCAATACGGCCAGTTCGGGTTCAAGCGCACCATTTACAT
>JASIGB010000338.1:0-4408 GCA_030045355.1 Bryobacteraceae bacterium | reverse complement strand
CGTACAGCCGCCGCAATTCTTCGTCATCCACGAAACCGGTGAAATGGATACGATCGGCCACCCGCGATTTCTTCGCCGCCGCGCGAACGGCCGGTGCGAACCAGGTTTCTTCCTTACCTACCATCAACAAATGATGCGGCAAGCGCGGATAGGCGCCGATCAGTTCTTCGAACGCCGCAATCAAGCCCAAATGGTTCTTGCGCGGCTGTAAGTCACTTACCGTCATGACAAATGGCGCCGCTGGGAGCGCGGTGCGCATGCCGCGCTGCGCCGCCTCGCGCGCCACGGGATGAAACACCGGGCTGACGCCATACGGCACCACTATGACTTTATCGTCGGGAAGCTGGTAAGCCTCTAAAATTCGCCGCTTCGAAAATTCGCTGGGGGTCAGAATGCAGCTCGCACCCTTTACGGTCCTGCGGACTGTCAGGCGTAGCTGCGTCGCGCGGAAGGTGGTGAAGTACTCCGGATGCTCGAGAAAACTCACATCGTGCACGCTGACCACTACAGGCGCCGCACACACCAGAGGTGCAGTGTACTGCACGTGCAGCAGGCTCGGCCGATCCTCGATCACGCGCCGCGGAAGATCGAAACCCAGGCGGACGAAGGGATTCGCGGACACGCGTTTTTTCTCGAATCGCTCAGGCACGCCGCCCGACGCCTCGTCGCGCGCGATGTATGCCACAAAGTCCGCTTCGCTGTCCAGCACTTCGAAGCAGCCGAGGAGATTACGAATATACGTTTCGTTCCCAGTTAAGTGCTGCCCGATCGCATGAGCGTCTACCGAAAAACGCATGACCCTCTCCAGTATAAAGGGTTTCCTGTTAGGGGCGGGCTGTTCGCGAAAGAACATTTACGGCCCCAGCGATTACCTAGGTTACACGGAACTCACTTCCCAAGTTGCAGCCATCGAAACTGCAGCCGTTGAATTAAGTCAGCTTGTTAGGACGCGGGAGCCCCGGTCAGACCATGCCGACGCGAGGCCGTTAGCGTTAATCCTACCGGGTTTCGCGGGCAGGATCAACCGCCGACGGCTCGAGCGGCTCCTCTAATGCTTTCCAGACGGCCTTCCACGTGTAGCGTTCCTCGTACAGCCGCCGTCCCGCTGCTCCCAGGCGCATGCGATCGGCTGGCGATCCCAGCAGCCGGGATACGGCCTCGGCGAACTGACCGGCATCGTCGGCCAAGACCAAATGCTCGCCGTCGCGAAACTCCAGACCTTCGGCCCCGATCCTGGTCGACACCACCGGCGTGCCCGCGGCCCAGGCTTCCAGGATTTTGATGCGCGTCCCGCTGCCTGCGAGCAGCGGCACCACCGCTACTTGGGCCTGTGCGATGACGGCCACCGCATCTTCCACAAAACCGGTGATCTCGATTTGCGGATCGCTTAACGGAAGATCGCGAAAGGCGCCCGCGTTCCTGCTCAGGATTTTCCATCTCAGACCCGGCCAGCGCGACTTCAACCGCGGCCAAATGTCGCGGTGAAAAAATTGGACGGCCTGGATATTCGGGGCATATTCCAGATTGCCGCTGAAGACGATCTCCCGTCGTTCCACGCGCGGGGGTTGGGCGAGGAAAGGAAGCGCGTTGGGATACACGGTCACTTTCGCGTCCGGAGAAATGGTCTGCACAATTCTTGCGTCCTCGCACGACGTGGTAAGAATCCGTTCGAAGCGCGGGAGCCACCGGCGTTCGGAGGCTCGCGCCGCGCCAGCGAATCGCCGGTGCGCCCAGCCGAGCGCGCCGCTCTCCGAGTTCGCCATGCTTTGGTGCCAGGCCGATTCCACGTTGTAAACGTCCAAGATGACGCGCCGCGCCACGGGCCGGAGTTGTTCCACATAGGGAGCGCACCAGAAGTGCTCGATGAACGCGGCTTCGTAGCGCTGGCCTTGGACGCAGCGCTCAATCTCCGCCTCAAACCCCGCGAAACGATCGATCAGCGGCGATCGGTTGCGAACCAGTCGCCAGGCATTGCGCGCCGCGCGCGCCAGCGTGCTCTTAGAGTGAAACGGCAAATCGATGACATCGGCACGGACCAGTTTCCCCACTGGAACTGCCGCCGCGGGATCGGCTGCTCCCGGCTCACGGAAAAAGATGCCGTGCACGGAAAATCGCGACGCCAGGAACTCGAGCACAGAGGTCGCACGCATCGGGCCGCCGCCGACGGTCGGATACGGCGCCTCGGCCGCCAGGAACAATGCGCGCGGCCTATTTGCGGAATCGGGTTTTGTGAAATCGCTCGGCGGCCTGCTCATAAACGGCCCGGGTGAGTGTGGCTGTATTGGTCCAAGAAAATTCTCTCGCGCGCGCGAGCCCCCTTTCGCGGATGCCGCGCATGCCCTCCCGCTGCGTTACGGCCGCTCGCAAGGTTTCCAACCATCCCGCGCGGTCTTTCACGTCCAGCAGAATGGCGCCGTCCCCGGCAACCTCCAGGATGGCAGGATCGCGCGAGGCTACCAGCAACGCGCCGCATTGCATGGCTTCGAGCACCGGTAGCCCGAACCCTTCATAGGA
This sequence comes from Bryobacteraceae bacterium, assembly GCA_030045355.1. Classification (GTDB taxonomy): domain Bacteria; phylum Acidobacteriota; class Terriglobia; order Bryobacterales; family Bryobacteraceae; genus Palsa-89. The sequence continues at coordinate 1,894 of JASIGB010000338.1, read as the reverse complement.
AGAAGGATACACACACGCCATCGCACCCGAATACAGCGCCGGCAGTTCGTGCTCCGGGGTAAGCCCTTTCACTTCGAGTCCAGGTTCTGGCGGAATTTCCGCGAAATCCGCCCGCCGCCGGCCGGCTAAAACCAGATCGATAAGAAACTCCCGGCGCAGTTCGCGCCATAAATCCAGAATCAATCCGATGTTCTTTCGCGGTTCCAGCGTTCCCACGTACAACAAGTACGGCGTGGCGCGCTGGGGCTGCTCAACGGGATGAAATGCGGCGCCCGCCGCATGGTGCACCGCCATCACGCGATCGGGCGGAAGATGAAAACGCTCAATCGCCGCGCGGCGGATGGCGCCCGTGGGCGTGATCACCATCGTCGCCAGGCCCAGCCGCAGCAGCATCGGAGTCCGCCGGCGCACGCGATCCGCCTCGCTATGCCAGCTCGGATCCAGCCACGGCGAAAGATCATGCAGCGTCATCACGCTGGGCCGCAAGGGCAGATAAGGCACCGCGAAATCAGTCCCATGAAACACTTCGATCCCCAGGCGCGAAATTTCGCCTTGCAATCCCCAGGACCACCAGCGCCGCTCCAGCATGTTGCGCGGGCCGGCGCCCACACCAAGGTTCGGCCGCTCGCAGGGTGGTGCGATTTTTTGATCGCACAGCAGCCAGATGCGATCCTCGGGAAACGCATCGCACAGCGCGCGGGTCAACTCGTCCACGTAACGGCGCGCTCCGCCGCTCGGTACGGTTAACGGTGTGGCATCGAGCGCGATCCTCATCAGTTCGATGATAGAGTGTACCCGGCAGCCCGTCAGGTTTAAAATCAGACATGACCAAACAGGAGATCCTTCTCGCCCAGAGCGAGCACCTGTTCCCGGCGGTTTTTCACTACTTCGAGCAGCCGCTCATCATCTCGCACGCCAAAAACCAATATGTCTGGGACATCGATGGGAACCAATATCTCGATTTTTTCGGCGGCATCGTGACGGTGAGCGTGGGCCACTGCAACGAGGAAGTAAACCGCAAGCTGCACGCCCAGATCGATCGTCTCCAGCACGTCTCCACCGTGTTCGCGAACGAACCCCAGGCGGCGCTCGCCAAGAAGCTGGCCCAGATCACGCCCTCGGGCAAGCTGACCAAATCGTATTTCACCAACAGCGGCACGGAAGCGAACGAAACCGCGATCCTGGCTGCCCGCTGCTACACAGGCTCCACCGAAATCGTCGCGCTGCGCTACGCCTATCACGGCCGCTCCGCTCTCGCGATGAGTTTGACCGCGCAATCGAGCTGGCGTCTTGGCCCGGTGACGCAAGCTGGAATCGTGCACGCGGTGAACGCATATTGCTATCGCTGCCCCTACGGCCTTTCGTATCCCTCCTGCGAGGTGCGCTGCGCCCAGGACGTCGAACAGGTGATCAAAACCACTACCTCCGGCCGCATCGCCGGATTCATCGCCGAGCCCATTCAGGGCGTGGCCGGATTCGTCACCCCTCCCAAAGAATATTTCCCCATCGTCGCCGAAACGGTGAAAAAATACGGCGGCGTCTTCATCAGCGACGAAGTGCAGACCGGCTGGGGCCGCACTGGCGGCAAGTGGTTCGGCATCGAGCAGTGGGGCGTGCAGCCCGACATCATCACCAGCGCGAAAGGCTTGGCCAATGGCTCACCCATCGGCGTCACCATCGCGCGGCCCGAAATCGCCGACTCGCTGCGCGGCGCCACCATCTCCACGTTCGGCGGCAACCCCGTCACCAGCACCGCCGCCAAAGCCGTCATCGATTTCATCGAGGAACATAACCTTGCGATCAACGCCGCCGAAGTGGGCGCTTATTTCCGCGACAAGCTGCTCGAACTGCAATTGAAACACCCGATCATCGGCGACGTGCGTGGCATGGGCCT
>JASIGB010000337.1:0-3745 GCA_030045355.1 Bryobacteraceae bacterium | reverse complement strand
CCGCCGAGTGCAAGTTCACGCTCGAAAGCTTTCCAGGACTCAAGGAAATCTTCTTCGACGACGACACGTTCAATTACCGCAAAGCGCGTGCTATCGAGCTGTCGAAGAAACTGGGGCCGCTGAACTTCACCTGGAGCTGCACCTCGCGCGTCACCACCGATTATGAGACGCTCAAAGCCATGAAAGACGCCGGCTGCCGCCTGCTCATCGTGGGCTACGAGTCGGGCGACGAGCAGATCCTGCGCAACATCAAGAAAGGCGCCACCATCGATATGGCGCAGCGCTTCACCGAGAACTGCCACAAGCTGGGATTGACCATTCACGGCGATTTCATCGTGGGACTGCCGGGCGAAACGCGCGAGACTTTGCGCAAGACTATCGAGTTCGCCAAGAAGCTGGACGTGGAAACCATCCAGGTTTCTCTCGGCCACGCGTTCCCGGGCACCGAATTTTACGAGCACGCGAAGAACAACGGGCTAGTGACCATCGAAGGCATGACCGATTCCACCGGCCATCAGCTTCCCAACGCCGTATATCCCGGCTTCGACCGCGCCGAGTTGATCGAGTGGGTGGACCGCTTCTACTCGGAATATTATTTCCGGCCGAAAGCAGTCTGGCGCGTGGTGTCGAACGCGATTCGCAACAACGACGTGCCGCGCTTGTACAAAGAAGCCCGCGAGTATCTGTTCGTCAGCAAATCGCGCAAGAAGTTCATCAAAGAACAGAAGCAAGCGGCCCTCCAAGGCAGCGCGTCCTGACATGGCGAGCGGCGAAGCCGTAACGCAAGAGCTAGTCGCTAAGAGCCAATCGGCCAAAAGCCGTGTCGATCTCAAGACGAAGCTTCTAACGGTTTTCGTGGTTGCGACCAATGTGCTGGGCAACTTCGCCATGTCCTGGGGCATGAAGCACCAGTCGGCCGAACTGGGTCTGGCGCCATGGACGTACATCCGGCTGATCTTCACGCCCTGGGTTCTGCTCGGAACATCGCTGCTGATTCTGTGGCTGCTGTCGCGCATGACGCTGCTCGGCTGGGCGGACCTGAGTTACGTGCTTCCGGTGACCTCGATCGGCTACGTGCTGAGCGCGGTGCTGGGCAAGGTCTTCTTCGGCGAGCAGGTGACCTGGCAGCGCTGGCTGGGCGTTGTCTTCATCGTCATCGGGATTGTGTGCGTAGGGCTGACGACGGCCAACACCACTACGGGTAAGAGCAGCAAGCGGGAGGCCCTCGAATGAAGTGGCTGATGGTGGGGATCATTGTCGGCTCCACGGTCCTGGCCGACTTGCTGCAAAGTTTCGAGATGAAGCGGAACGGCGTGAAGGTGGAAGATTTGCGCCTCGGCCGTCTGGGCGCGGTGCTGCGGCGGCTCGCACGGCGCGGTCCGCTGGTGCTGGCGGTGGTCTTCATGGCGATCTCCTTTTTCGCGTTCATGAAGCTGCTTTCGGTGGCGGACCTGAGTTTCGGCGTCCCGGCCACGGCTGCGAGCGTCGCGCTCGAAACCGTTCTGGCGCGGCTGGTGCTGCGGGAAAAGGTGACGGCGCTGCGCTGGGCCGGCGCGCTCTCGGTGGCTTGCGGCGTCGCGCTGCTCGCGATGTGACAACGCTCAGCGTTGTTTTGATCGTGCTCGCGGCCGTGGCAGGCTTGTATCAGCTGACGGCCCTCTTTGCGATTCTGCACCGCAATCCCCGATCCCCAGTCCCGAGTCCCGTTCCCCGCCCGGTTTCCATCCTCAAACCCCTCCACGGACGCGACGCGGGTTTCTACGAGGCGATTCGCACGCACGCCGAGCAGAAATATCCCGAGTTCGAAATTCTATTCGGGATCCGGCGCCAGGACGATCCGGCGCGCGCTGAAGTGGAGCGCCTGGCGCGCGAGTTTCCTTCCGTGCCGATTCGTTTGGTGCTCTGCACCACCGTGGCCCCCAACCGCAAAGTCGGATCGCTCATCGATCTGGCCCGCGAAGCGCGCCATCCCATCCTCATCGTCAATGACAGCGACATCAGCGTGCCCGCGGGATACATCCGCGACGTCGCTGCCCCGCTCTCTGATCCTGGCGTCGGGCTGGTCACGTGCCTGTACCGCGCCGAAGCACGCGACTGGCCCAGCCGCTTCGAGGCCCTCGCCATCGCCACCGATTTTGCACCCAGCACTCTGGTGGCGCGGTTATTTGGCGTTTCCGAATTCGCCTTCGGGTCCACGCTGTGTTTTCGCAGAACCGATCTCGATCGCATCGGCGGATTCGCCGCGATTGCCGATTATCTCGCCGACGATTACGAGCTCGGCCACAAATTACATGCTCTGAAGCTGCACAATATCATTTCGAGTGTGATCGTCAGCACGCGAATTTCTTCCGGATCGTGGCGCGGCGCCTGGCATCACCAAGTACGCTGGGCCACAACGATTCGCCTCGCCGGCGGTGCGGGCTATTGGGGATTGCCTTTCACATACGCGACTTTGTGGGTATTCATCGCGGCGCTGTTCGGTCTGTGGTGGATCGCGCTGCCGCTGCTGGTCCTGCGTTTGACCATGGCTATCGCGAGCGGAGCGGTGTTGCTCAAAAGCTCCGATGTTTGGAAATACTGCTACGCGATCCCGCTTCGCGACCTATGGGGCGTGGCGGTGTGGGCCGCGGGCTCGCGCGGCCGCAGTGTCATTTGGCGCGATTTGCGGCTGCAACTCGACAGTGGAGGAAAAATCGCCGCAATTTCACCGGCGGACCCCTGAGCTTCAGCGGCCGGGTTCAGGCTGTCTTGGGGCCGCGCCTGCGTGCTCCAAGCAGACACAGCAACCCAAGCGCCGCGATCAGGAGCATTGAAGGTTCCGGCGCCGTTGCCGCGATACCGTTTACGTTTACGTCGTCAAGGATCGTTCCGTTCCCGTTGCTGCTGGTGTACTGCCCGGTGAACGAAAGGACCGTGCTGGTGGAGGTGGCGACGGCGTATTCCGTAAATCCCTCGTAGTCGCCCGCACTCGTCGTACGTGCCGTCGGAGCAGTTCCGCTGAGGATGGTGTGGCGCCGAAGTCCAGATACGCCATCTGGTTTCCGGAGTGCGCAACCTCGCCGTCAGCGTCATTGCAAATTTGAATGGTGCTTTGTGTCACAGTCCAAAAGCCATCGCCACCTTCGTCGGCTCGTCCAGTGAGTGCTGGCGACTGACGGCTATCGCACCCGGCGAGTTGGGGAAACAGATTGGGGTGCGTGGGCGCTAGTCCCAGTGCTAAGATGGATAAGCAATGGACGCTATCGGGAGCAAGCCGCCAAGGGGTGTAGAGCACGCTTTCAACACATCTCTCCCATCGGTGCGTCTTCGTCGTCCGTAGGCACTTCATTCTATAAAGCGCGCGCCCGTAGCTCAGTTGGATAGAGCGTCTGGCTACGAACCAGCCCACGACGGTAGCACACGGGATGCCACGGTAAAGAAATCAGCGTTTTTGCGCTTCTCGAATACCGTACAGTCCCGTAGGATGCCGTCGCGAGTAGCACAAAATCTAGCACAAAAAATTGTGCGATCCTATCGGGGCGTCCGCGCTCGGTGTTCGTTCACAATATTCACGACAGCCCTAGGCAACTCCCGATTCAAAATAGCTTGAACGCGTGCATCTACGATCTTGTCGATGGCTGACAAGACTTCGCGTCCTGCACTCAATTCGGTATCATGCATCAAGCTCGGATCTGAATGCTTCGGATCGACGGCTTGGACAAAACGCCGCAATGCAAACAGAAGGTCCTGATTAGGATTGCTGGCC
>JASIGB010000336.1:0-6949 GCA_030045355.1 Bryobacteraceae bacterium | reverse complement strand
GGGCGCTTGCCGACTGTAGTTTTGACGGCCCTTGACTTGCTTCATTGAGCTACGGACGTGCATCAACATGAACAACCAACAGCAGGATTCAACTGAAACGCTGTGTTCTCACTGCGGAGGACAGGCGAACTGGCGCTTTGTCGATGAGGCGAAAGAGGTAGTGGAGATTGTCTGCCCCGATTGCGGCAAATTCGAAGTGCCGCGGGCCGAGTTCGAACAGGCTGAATTCGATATCGCGCAGGGGGATGAGCGGCGAAAGTAACAGTCAAATGCGTGCCGACTTGGCGGGTGCCACCTTGAGCGAGGCCGCTAAGCGGGCTTGTTTGCGGGGGCGGACGAGCTTCACGGTGCTGGCTTGCGGCCCCTTCTCGCCTTTATCTTCGGCAAATTTCACTCTTGTCCCTATGCGGAGTTGTGGGAAATGGCCGTCGAGCACACTCGCCTGATGGAAGTAAACTGCGTGGCCATCGTCGGCTTCGAGAAAGCCATAGCCTTCCTCAGGCAGGATTTCCTTGACGATTGCTTCCTGAAGTTTCTGCTTGGCTTTCACGGCGCCTTCCTGACGGCGTGCGTAGTCCTGAAGCTGGCGGCACATCTCCTGAAATGCTTGATGAATCGCCCGCTTTGGATTCCGGTGCGTGAGAAGAGATCTCGCCTCGCGTCTCGATTTCTGCGTTTGCAGATCTTGCAAGGCCCCATGCAGACTAGGGGCGTGCTTCACCACCAGCTCTTCATTCGGCACTCCAAGATCGATCCGCACGTGATAGAGCTTACTCGATGCAGCCCGCTGCGGGCGCTCCACAATCACCCGGCAACTGCTGATCCGGTTGTAGAAGCGTTCGAGCTTCGCTGCTTCCTTTTGGACATAATCCTCAAGTCCAGAATGATCTTCTATATTTCGAAAAGTTACTTGAACGGGGAGTAGCATTGACCCTCCTACAGACTCTGTGCACTTTACGTGCCGCGAGCAAGTTCTGAACGGATGCGTGCGAGATCATCGCGTAAACATTCGCTGAAGCTGACGGGGTACGGAACCGGCGACGGCTCGATTGCTCGCAGCTGATGCGGCAGGAGGGCAAGCTCACACCGCAAACGCCGCCGGGATTCCTGAAGATCGATATGCCTTGTCAGAACGCCCTGCCGCATCATAGGTTGCAGGAGCGGCTCGCCCGGCAACGATTCGTCAAACCTCCCAATCACGTCGCCGATCATGTGCCCGCTCTCGACTTGTCGAAATACTTGCTTCCTGCCGGGATGCAGCACCTTGCTGGTGGAAAGCTTCAAACGTCCCGAACCCGCGTACTCGACCAGTTTGTACGCCATATCAAGATGTGAGGCGTCCTCCATAACGGCCAACCGGGTGCCGACGCCGAACGCATCGATGGGTGCGCCGGAGTCCACGAGTTTCTGGATCTCGTATTCATCCAGGCTGCTGGATGCGAAGATCGTGACCTTCTGGAGGCCGGCTTCATCCAACATCTTGCGCGCCTGGAAGGCGAGCGGGCCGAGGTCGCCGGAATCGAGGCGCACTGCTCGAACGCGGAACTGATCGGCCAGTTTGCGGCTCAAATCGATAACTTTTCGGACGCCTTCGATCGTGTCATACGTGTCCACCAGGAGTGTGGTCCCGGGGTATATGTCCGCAAACGCCTCGAACGATGCAGCCTCGCTTTCATGGGCCTGTACATAACTGTGGGCCATGGTGCCGAAGATGGGAATCCCGTACATCTGACCAGCCAAGACGTTCGATGTTCCAGCGCCGCCTGCAAGGTAGGTCGCTCTCGCAACCTTGACGGCGGCGTCGATGCCATGGGCGCGCCGCGAGCCGAAATCTACAATACTGCGGCCTTTCGCGGCTTCGACCACCCGTGCAGCCTTTGATACTGCGAGGCTCTGAAAGTGAATCTGATTCAGGACGTAGGTCTCCATCAATTGTGCTTCGAGTATAGGCGCAATCACCTGAACGATCGGCTCGTTCGGAAAGACTAGTGTTCCCTCTGATATCGCATAAACGTCGCCCGTGAACCGCAGGCTACGCAGCTGCGCGAGGAACTCTTCGGTGAACTCGCCCTGCTCGCGCAGGTACTTGAGGTCCAAATCGTCGAAATGGAAGTTCGCGAGAAAGTCCAGAACATCGCGGATTCCGGCCGCGACAATGTAGTTGCGATTGGCGGGCATCTTGCGATACATGAGTTCAAAGACAGCTGTTTGATCCATGTGCTCAGCTGTGTACGCCTGCGCCATCGTCAACTCATAGAGATCGGTAAATAGTGCGGATGCGCGCAACGGCATTACAGACCTCGAACTGCTTCTTCGACACGGCGCGTCAGCGCAGGATACGAGTCGTCCTGGAGTCGGATCGGTGACCCGAAACTGACCTCGACGCGCCCTGGATGCGGCCACATAGCATTGCGTGGAAGCACGCGCTCGAATCCCCGCAAGCGAATTGGCACAACGGGAAGACGCAGGCGTGACGCGATCATTCCAACGCCAGGGAAGAACCGCCCTATTTCACCTGTCGTAGTGCGTTCGCCTTCAGGAAAAATGAGGATCGACCAGCCCTCCTCCACAAGTTCGCCCATGTACCGGATGGACTCTCCCGCGCCGGCCTCGGTTTGCGGGATTGGGAATCCGTTGAAGAGCAGGGCGATCAGGCCATATAAGAAGCGGTTCGTCCAATGGTCGACGCGCAAGTACTTCTCGGGATGAAAGTGCGCGTCGAAATATTCCTTCCACATCGCGGGCGCGATCCTGCGACGCCAGCGCAGCGGGAGGCTCCCCAGGATAATTGGTGTATCGAAGTGGCTCTGATGGTTGGCTGCGAAAATAACGGGGCCATCAAGTGAATTCAAGTGTTCTAGGCCAGAGACTCTGCGCCACGCGATCAGCTTCGCGATGGGAAGAAGGATGCCTTCGAGCGCGATGCCCCGGATGAGTTGCGCGAGCCGGGATCGATTGTAGGTTGGGAACGGAGTCTCCTCGGCCATCGGCAGAGGCGCCGCAAGATCGGCTACTTTCTTCACTGAAGCAAAGGCACTCTCGTCAACGCTCGCGCCCAGCTTCTCTTCCAAATCCATCATCAGCTCCACGCGGTCGAGTGAGCTGAGGCCGAGTTCTTCGATGGTGGTGTCAGGACCAATGGCTCGGCCGGGCGCGTATTTTGAGATCACACCGACGAGATCCGTTCCTGGCTTGGATACCTTTTGCCTGCCGCCCCGTTCGATTGCACTCGCGATCTCAGCCCGCCGTAGTTTGTGAGTGGTGCTGGTCCGGGGCAACTCGGGCGCCGGCCAAACCGAAACCGATCGAATCTTCTGATGCTCCTCTAGCCTTGCATTCGCCTGCCGCACGATTTCATCCGCACCGGCGCCGGGATTCAAGACGAGCACCGCATGCACACGATCCTGGCCGATTACCGCCGATTCGCGGACGCCTGGCAGCTGGTTCAGCACAGCTTCGACGTCCTCGGGAAATACTTTCAAGCCCTCAGGCGTTACGATCATCTCCTTCTTTCGACCTCGGATGATGAGGTTGCCCTCGGCGTCGCGTTCCCCGAAGTCGCCAGTGTGCAACCAGCCGCCTCGAAACGTTTCTGAAGTTTGTTGCGGAGCTTCGAAATAACCGGGAGTTATACTATCGCCCCGAACCAGCACCTCACCATCCTCCGCGATCTTTACATCCAGGCCGGCGAGTGGTCTTCCGGCTGTTCCGTGCCGAGCATGGAAGGGATGGCTGAAGCTGATGACCGGCGCCGTCTCGGTGAGGCCATAACCTTGGACCACCACAAATCCGAGGTTCGCCCAAAACTCCTCCAGATCCGCCGGCAGCGGCGCGCCTCCGGAAACCAGACAGCAGAACTTCCAGCCAAACATTCGATGAATCGCGCGAAATCGCCACCAGCGGAGAGGCCAAGCTCGGTCCGAGCCTGTTCTTTCGGCAACCGCTGGAAAGCGATGAACGACGAAATCGCGTAGGACTTCCAGGACCTTAGGGACAGAGACGAGCACGGACACGCTCCGGCGCCGAATCTGCCGCACGATCTCGTGTGGGCTAGTGCTGGAAATGAACACCACCGAAGCGGGAATTAAGGGTGGAACAAAGGTGGCCAGAGATTGGCCGAACAGGTGGCTCATTGGCAGCAAGTTCAGAATGCGCAACGGAGCAAAGGGCCGGACGTACTTACGGTAGGGCGCAATCTGATCTTCAATTGGCGGAAGCTGAGCCGCAAGATTGCCATGTGTGATCACAACACCTTTCGGCTCAGCCGTGGTGCCGGATGTGAAAACGATTTCAGCGATCTCGTCCGCGTAAAGCGGAACTGGTTCGAGATGTGGGCCTTCACTGGCTTGCTCGATGTCCGAGAGCTGCCAGACTTCGAGTTGGCTTGTGGGCGCCACGTTCGGGACTCGATCTCCGAGCAACACTAAGCGCGGTCGTACCTTTTGCTCAATCTTGCGAAACAGTTCGACTGAGGACTGCGGCTCTACCGGAACGACTACAGCACCTTCCAGAAGGCAACCCCACAATGCAGCAATCCAGCCGGGCCTGCTCTCAGACCAGATCATTACCGTGTCGCCTTTGCGTATTCCCTGGTTGTGAAGTCGCGCCGCAAATGCTCGCGCCACGCGCGCGATGTCTGAATACCTAAATGTGAAACCTCGAAAGCCGTCGTCGTAAACAATGAACTCACCCCGGTACTGCGCGATTCGGCCAAAAAACTGGGGCAATTCGCTCAGGCTGCGAGAACGCTCGACGGAGAGCGCGTCTGACGGCTGGGGATCTCGAATTGCAGATGGCATTAGCCGCACCTATTCTCCACTCAGGCATTTTCGGCACCAGACGCAATCCGGGCATTGGCGTGCCCTAGTGCAAACAGAAGTGTGTATGTCGGAGAACTGTGCAACAGTCCTTGACAGGAACGTGCCGGAGCTATCGGACCTACTCCGGCGATATTACAAAGACTTCGGCGTACGCGAGCGCATGTACGAATTCCTTGGTGGAACAGATCTGCAAAACGCGACCGCCATGTATATCGCCGGCACGGACGGCTATTCCGACTATCACTTGCAGTCGCCTCCTGCCGAGCTGCCCGAGTACTGGGAAGGCGCTCTGGAGGTGGACCGTTCGCTCTGGGATGCGGAGTCGTTGATCGCGGATATCGATCTCGAATACCACAATTTTGACCACCCGGCCGCGCCGTGGCTGGACCCAGAGAGAGCCTTCCGATCACAGCAGCCAGTATTCGAGGTAACGCGGCAAATTCTGGGAGAGGCCGGCATCGCTCCTCTGATCCTGGTGAGCGGACGCGGTTTCCACCTCGTCTGGAAGATCCGAAAAGACTCAAAGGCGGTCTGCCGCTTGGCCGGGTTAGGCCGGATCTCACCGAGTCTCCGGAACAGATACCAGCAAGCTTGCGCTCCGGACGGATCGACCGTCAATCTTGAACTGGGACGCGCATTCTCCGGGCTTGGCATGATTTTGGAGTTCGTCGGACATAGGGTAATGACGGTATCGTCGGACAAGTGCGCAATACCCGTTCAGCCTGCGGCCATCGAAGTCGGACCTGGCGCCCATGGGCGCGAAATCATCTCCTTTGACCTTTCCGAGTACGGCGATCCCCTGCACACGAGGCATCTTCGGTTTCCATTTAGCGCGTATCTGAAGCCCAGGCAGTTGGAATGGTCGGCAGGAGAAGCTCAAGTCCGACGTTTATTGCCTATCTTTGAGATTCCACTGACAGGTATGCAGCCCATGCAGGCCGCCGCCGCGATGCGCGATCCCGCGGCGGTCGTCGAAATTGCACGACACTGCTCGGCATCAATCCCGGATCAGTCGGACGCAATGGATCAACTGCTGGACAGTTACGAAAAGTCCGAACTTGCAGCCTTTCACAAACAATTCGATGAGCAATTCCACGCAACGCCAGAGCTCTCGGACTCTTCAACCGTTATCCGCAAAGCGCCATTGTGTGTACAATTTCTTCTGGACAATCCGAACGATTGGCTTCTCAGGCCGGCCGCCCTTCAGCATGTAGTCCGAATATTCATCGCATTGGGGTGGAGCCCGCCTTCCATTGCACAACGAATTTCCTCAAGCTACTCGATGGACTGCGATTGGGGCGACATTTGGGCACGGCTGGATCCACAGAATCGCGCGATTTTCTACACACGACTCTTTGCTGGCATGATCGCCACCGGTGTAGACAAACTGATCGACTTCAACTGCGTTTCACACCAGGAAAAGGGCTACTGTATGTTTCCGCAATGTTCCTCCAATCTCATCAACTATCACGACGTGTTGCTTGCACGGAGGAAGACTCAATGAGCGATTGGGCGATGGGGCTTTCGACTGGCTGCTTTTGGCAGACAAGCATTTTCGAATGTCTCGAAGACATCCGCAATTCCGGGTTTAGCCGGATCGAGATTTGTTCCTCCCCCGCGCATCTTGACTACCACGACGTCGAACGAGTCAAGCGTGCGGGTGGTTTGATGGACCAACTGGGGCTTGAAACCTACTCTTTCCACGCCCCCTTCTCGGACCATATCGATATCACTTCGCCGGATTCGCACGTCCGCGATTTTGCGCGCGATGAGTTGCTCAAGGCTGCAGAGGCAGCCGCGATTCTAAAGGTCCGGTACTTCGTCCTCCATCCCGGTCCTGAAAACTCCAAATTGCCGGATCATGAGCGTTTCTGGCGTCTCCAGCATGCCGTCGACGTTCTCAACCAGGTATATGCTCAATGCCGTCAGCTAGGCGTTGGTCTGGTGCTTGAGAACATGCTCCCGCATCTTTTCGCCGGCAGGATTCGGGACCTTCTGTGGATTCTAGGCGCTCTCGACAGCTATAAGATTGGCATTTGCCTGGACACAGGGCATGCGCACCTCGGAGGGGATCTGCCGGCGGTGGTTCATAAGCTGTCCGGTCATCTCTGGATGGTGCACGCCAGCGA
>JASIGB010000335.1:0-3484 GCA_030045355.1 Bryobacteraceae bacterium | reverse complement strand
GGGGAAGGCGCGATGCAAAGTTCGGTTGAGTTCCTGCGCGGAAGCCAGATCATGTCCGAACGGCTTCTCAACAATGACGCGGCCACACTGCGAGCAACCCGCATCGGCCAACTGTTGGACGACCTTTTCGAACAGAAGCGGTGGGATGGCCAGATAAAACGCAGGCTGTTGTGCGCCGTTCAGCTCTTTCCGGAGCGCCTGAAACGTGGCCGGATCGCCGTAGTCGCCGTCCACATAACGCAGCAGGCCGCTCAGCTTGTTGAAAGCCGCCGGGTCAATTCCGCCATGTTCCTGAAGGCTGTCGTGTGCCCGCGCGCGAAGGTTGTCGAGGTTCCATCCATTCTTGGCCACGCCAATCACCGGGACGTTCAGATGACCGCGCTTCACCATGGCCTGCAACGCCGGGAAGATTTTCTTGTAGGCCAAGTCGCCAGTTGCGCCGAAGAAAACGAAAGCGTCGGAATGAGCTGGGGTATTTGACATGGTTCACGCCACCTTCGAAACAGGCTCTGATTTTTCCAAGTGTCCACCGAACTCAAAGCGCATGGCGGAAAGAAGCTTGTCGGCAAAATCGGCCTCGCCCCGCGATGCGAAGCGCTCATACAGGGCGCTGGTCAGAATAGTGGCCGGAACGCCTTCATCGATCGCGGCCTTGATGGTCCACCGCCCTTCGCCGGAATCCGAAACCCGCCCGGCAAATTTCGCCAGGTGCGGGTCCTGCACCAACGCCGAGGCGGTCAGATCGAGCAGCCAGGAAGCAATCACGCTCCCACGGCGCCAGACCTCAGTGACGTCGGTCAGGTTCAGGTCGTACTGATAGTGCTCGGGGTCGCGCAAGGGCGTCGTTTCGGCGTCCGCGGCTTGGTTCTCTTGCTTGCCGGCGTTTGCCGCCCGCAGAATATTCAGTCCCTCGGCGTATGCCGCCATGACTCCGTATTCGATACCGTTGTGAACCATCTTCACAAAATGGCCGGCGCCGTTGGGCCCGCAGTGCAGGTAACCTTGTTCGGCCGTTCCGCCGAGCTTCTCACGTCCCGGAGTCCGGGAGATATCGCCCATGCCGGGGGCGAGCGCGGAAAAGATGGGATCGAGACGACGGACCACATCCAGCTCGCCCCCAATCATCATGCAGTAGCCCCGTTCCAGACCCCACACGCCGCCGCTGGTTCCCACATCCACGTAGTGAATGTTTCGCGTTGCAAGCTCCTTGGCCCGGCGAATGTCGTCGACGTAGTATGAGTTGCCCCCGTCGATCAAAATGTCGCCCTTCTCCAAGTGCGGCAGCAGGTCTGCGATCGTACCGTCGACCACGGCGGCCGGAACCATGAGCCAGACAGCTCTGGGCTTTTCGAGTGCTTTTACGAATTCGGCCAGCGACGCTGTACCGTTAGCTTTTTCCGCGGCCAGCTCATCCACGGCTTTCTGAGACCTGTCGAAGACCACACACTTGTGACCTTTTTTCAACAGGCGCCGGACCATGTTAGCGCCCATCCTTCCAAGACCGATCATGCCAAGTTGCATATATCCCCCGGAATGAGATGCCACCAGACGATGCAAAGCGACGCGGCAATTCTAGATGCTCGCGTAGCCGGTTCGTGGGACGTTGCTATCCCCAAACTGTTTCCAAAATCCGAAAGATGACGATTCAGCCGCAACGATGTGGCCCCGGTTCAGTTACACAACGTGAATACGCGACGGCTTCTCGCGATAGCTTGTGCCCGCGGGTCGGGCTGGCTGACAAAATCAAGGGTGCGCAACGTCAAACGCGCGCGCCGTCACCGTATCGTGAAGCGTCGCGCATTTCACGAGCACGCCCTCACCAAAGTGGACAAAAGCCTAAGTACCTTGGTGCAGCCGGCAGAGCGCCACGCCGGCCGCTTCATTGACCGGCGACGTAAATCTGGAAGCCTTGGCTGTATCCTGCGATCGTGGTCACATAAATCGCCCCGGGATAATTGGCGGCCTGAAAATTGATCTGGCTGGCCCCGGCTACCAGGTATGGCGCCGGCCCGGCGTACTGCACAGTGAAGGGCTGCCAGACGCAAGCCACCAGGCAGTTCTCTCCCACGGTATCGCTGGCGCTAACTGTGATCGCCAAAACGTTGCTGGGCAGCGGAAGCGGCACCAGCGCCCCGTCGGCCTGGGCCGGCGTGATCGGGCCGAGCCCGGTCGCCCACACCGTGACGATGCTGCCCACCGGAGCGGGATTTGTGGCGGAGTTTATGCTCTCGTCCTGATTTATCGCCAATGCGTACGTGCCATCCACTGTGAATACGCCCGGAACGGCTTGTTGCACAGCCCAGGTCAGGCAATTCGTGTTGGCGTGGTTATAAGAGACACAGACCTGCGTGTTCTGTCCTGGCGTTAGCGACCATGGCGCTACAGTATTGATCTGCGCGTCCTGCACCCACAGCAGCGGCACCGGATTGTCGTCGAAAGTCACCTCCACTCCGGCCACTTGGGTGGGGAAAGGGGTTTGCAAGGTAGCCTGCGGCTGAACCCCCTGCTCCGGTCCGAGCCCGGTGCCAAACAGTGTCACAATCTCTCCCGGTGATATCGCCAAAGGCTGGAAGCTGGCCCCATTGCCCAGACAAGCCAATGGAGGGACTTGGGCGGTTGCATTGGGGGAGAGGCTCAAAACGTAATTAGCCGCGTTATTTGCCGTGGCGAACGGTCCGCCTCGCGTAGGTACAAAGCTTGGTTGGGCCGGAACCAACAACAGCACGGTCGAATTCGCACCCATGGCGACGACAGGCCATAGCGGCTCTGAGTTTAGGGCGGATGGAACATACGTGCCCTGGAGTTGGGAACCATCAGGAGCAATCACGATCAGGTAGGCAACTCCCAGAGGCGTATTCCCGCAGGTCACCAAGCTGTTCTTCATCTGGAACGCCTGGTCTCCCCCTCCGGCGATGTAGGCGTTCCCGGCTGCGTCCAGAGCCAGATTTCCACCGGCCATCCCAGGAACCGTGGTCACAACAGTTACGGCGCCCGAAGAATCCACGCGTTGCAATACGCCGCGTTGCATTCCGCCATTCGATCCGAGCACGATCGCATCCCCGCTCGCATTCACGGCAACCGCCGCAGGCTGAGAGTCCTGAGGAAGAGTCACATCGAACCCGGTGGAACCGTCCGGCGACACCTCGGTGAGAAAGCCAGCGATGGATTCTTGGCCTGTGGTGAATCCCACAATGAAGGCAGCACCCGAGCTATTCACGGCAATCGCGGTCGGTGTTCCCGCGAACTGAGTCGTGTAATCGACCCCGCTGCCGTCCGCATTCACCCTGGCTATCACTCCCGGGGCGGCCGAGCCGGACGCGGCGGCAACATAGGCGCGGCCTTGAGAATCGGCCGCAAGAACGTTCGGCTCTCCCGGCATCAGCGCTACCGAGGCTTGCCACGCGATCCCCGTCCCGCTCGAAGCCAGCTTATCCACGTAAACGGACGTGTCCTGCGGCTGGTTCACGGGGATCACGTATACGCC
>JASIGB010000334.1:0-3769 GCA_030045355.1 Bryobacteraceae bacterium | reverse complement strand
GAAGACAACACGGGCTGGATCACGAGCGAACGGGCGCACGCGCACGTGCAGGAGATCCGGCACAATTCGGACGCGATTCTCACCGGCATCGGCACCGTGCTGGCCGACGATTGCCGGCTCACGGACCGCACCGGACGCGAGCGCAGCCGGCCGCTGCTGCGCATCGTTGCCGATTCCACGCTGCGCATTCCGCTCGATTCGCGCATCATCGCCGGCGCCAACGCCGACGTGGCCGTCATCACCACTTCGGCCGCATCCAGTGAGCGCCGCCGAGCGCTGGAATACCGCGGCGTGCGGGTGCTCGTGTTCGATTCCCCCGGCGGGCGCGTGGACTTGACCCAACTCCCCGCGTGGCTTGCGAGCCAGCAATATCGTTCGCTGATGATCGAATCGGGGAGCAAGCTCAACTGGGCCGCGCTCGAGTCGGGCATCGTCGACAAAATCTTCTTTTATTACGCGGCTAAGATTCTAGGCGGCCTGCAGTCGCTTCCGGTAGCGGGCGGAACGGGCCGCTTGCGCCGCACCGACGCCATTCAGTTCCATCAGGTTCGCATCCATTCCATCCCGCCCGATGAATTTGCCGTCGAAGCCTATGTCATTAAGTGACACGTACGTCATCCAATAGTGTTTACCGGGATCATTGAGGAAGTGGGCACGGTAGCCCATGCCGGCCCCCGCATGCGCATCCACTGCCGGCACGTGCTGCGCGATATCCGGGAAGGCGCCAGCATCGCGGTGAGCGGCGTCTGCCTGACGGCCGTCCACATCCGTTCCGACGGTTTTGCGTGCGATCTCTCACCCGAAACGCTGGCCCGCACGAATCTAGGCGCGCTGCGCGAAGGCTCGATCGTAAATCTGGAGCGTGCGGCCGCCGTCGGCGACCGGCTGAGCGGCCACATCGTCCAAGGACACGTCGACGGAACCGCCGAATTCCTTGCGCTGGACCCCCTCGCGGACGACAACTGGTGGCTGCAGATCCGGATTCCGGCAGCGCTCGACCGCTACGTGATCCACAAAGGCTCGATCGCGTTGGACGGCGTCAGCCTGACGGTCGCGTCGATCCAAGGGAGCACGATTGGAGTGGCCGTGATCCCGCATACCTACGCGAATACGTCGATGCGCAGCTATGGCCCG
Source organism: Bryobacteraceae bacterium (assembly GCA_030045355.1). Classification (GTDB taxonomy): domain Bacteria; phylum Acidobacteriota; class Terriglobia; order Bryobacterales; family Bryobacteraceae; genus Palsa-89. The sequence continues at coordinate 2,635 of JASIGB010000334.1, read as the reverse complement.
GGAACGGCTATCAATGTGGAAGTGGACGTGGTCGGCAAGTATGTGGAAAAGCTTCTGGCTTCGCGATAGAATTCGGTATCCGGACGGCTAATTGGCGCGTCTGATATTTCGGAGTTGTGCAGGCTAAGGAGTTTCCTATGCGCTCGGTCCAGATCGCAATCATATCATTAGTCTTTGCCGCATCTATGTGCTTCGCCCAACGGGGCGGAGGCGGCCATGGAGGCGGCGGAGGTGGCGGGTTTCGCGGCGGTGCCGTGGGTGGTGGTGGATTTCGTGGCGGCGCGGTGGGTGGCGGTGGATTCCGCGGCGGTTATGGTGGCTATGGCGGATTCCGCGGCGGCTACGGTGGCTATGGCTACGGCCGCGGCTATGGCGGCTGGGGCTGGGGTGGTTGGGGCATAGGGCTCGGATGGGGTTGGGGCTGGCCGTGGTACGGCTACTACGGTTATCCTTACGCGTACGGGTATCCTTATGCCTACGGGTATCCGTATTATGCGGATCCCTACGCTTACAGTCCCTACGTGTACGATCCGCCTCCGCAGCAGTATCAGTACGCTCCGGCGCCGCAACAGTATCAGTACCCTTATGGTCCGGCTCCACAGCAGCCGCAATACCGGTCGCCTTACGGCGCTCCTCCTCCCCCTCCGCCGCCTGCGCAAACGCAGCCGCAGCAACCTGCGCCGCAGCAAAATTCGGCTCCTAGTAATCTGCCTCCGCAGCAGCAGCCGCAGGCGAGCAACTACAGCTCGCCTTATGCGACCTATGGCGTGTGGCGTCACTTTAGCCCCGCCAATACGCAGCCGGGTCCGCAGTTGAGCGCGCCGAGCACGCAGTAGGTCACAACGCGCACGTTTGATTTCTTCCTAGTTTCCTGAAACCCCCTCAGGACCTCCGCCGTCCGTCTGCCCAGATCTCGCTTCGAGCGAGGAATTGCTGGCTTCAGGCGCAATGGGGTGAAGCAGCAAGCGCTTGGGCCATGGGGGTTAGTCGTGACGGATCCAAAGCCTTACGTGTGTCTGTTTTTGTTGCCCTTTTGCGCCGCGGCCCAAACGAGCAACGCGCAAAACGATTCGCTTCCGGTCAAACGCGTCGTTCTTTGTAAGAGCGGCGTGGGATATTTCGAACATCAGGGTCGCGTTCGCGACAGCCAGGACGTGACTATTCCATTCACTTCCGGACAACTCAACGACGTGCTCAAGTCGCTCACCGTTCTGGACCTCAATGGCGGCCGCATCACCGGCGTCGAGTACGGATCGGCGGCGCCGATGGATCGGCAACTGGGCGATCTGCGGCTGCCGGTGGGCGAAAAGGCGTCGCTCACCGAATTTCTCGGAGCGCTGCGGGGCGCGCGGCTGGAGGTGCGCAGCGGCGCGAGCGTGATCGTCGGACGGCTGTTGAGCGTGGAGCGCAAAACGCGCATCGCGGGCGGCACCACTCTCGAAGTGGATTATCTTTCGTTGCTGAGCGATTCGGGCGAACTGCGCACCACCGAACTGACGCCCGCATTTTCGGTGAAGCTGCTCGATCGGGGCCTGCCCGCCAAAATGGATCGCTATCTCGACGTCGTTTCCGCCGGGCGCGAGGCCGATGTGCGGCGGATGGTGATCTCGACTTCGGGCGCGGGCGAGCGATCGCTATTCGTGAGCTATATCAGCGAAGTGCCGGTGTGGAAAACGACGTATCGCATCGTGCTCAATTCCAAAGCTAAGCCGCTGTTGCAGGGCTGGGCGATCGTCGACAATACCGTGGGCGAGGATTGGGACAAGGTGGAACTCTCGCTGGTGGCGGGAGCTCCGCACTCCTTCGTCGAGAATCTTTCGCAGCCGTATTATTCGCGCCGGCCGGTGGTGCCTCTGCCGGAACAGATCCTGGCCTCGCCGCAGACTTATGAGGCGACTTTGATTCCCGGGGGCGGCGTTCTCTCCGGCACAGTGACCGACCCCTCAGGCGCGTCCGTGCCAAACGCGATGGTGAAGGTGTATGCCGAAAATGGAGCGCTCGTCGGTCAGACCATAACGAACGAAGCCGGACAATACCAATTCGATTCGCTGCCCGATGGAAACCTGCGGCTGGATGTGAGCCAGCAGGGCTTCCAGACGACGAGCCTCCGCGGCGTGAGAACCTCGGCGTCGGCGCAATGGCGGCAGGACGTTCAGTTGAACATCGGCGCATCCAACGAAACGGTCACCGTGAGCGCCGAGGCGCTGCCCCTGCGGACGGAATCCGCCGAGATTGGCAGAAGTTCGCGGAGTTTGGGCAGCGGCGCGGGGCTGGGTGGCAATCGATCCTACGCGAAAAGCGCTGCTCCTCCGCCGCCTCCTCCTTCGGTTTCTGTCGCCGCTGCTCGCGCGGAAGCCGAATCCGCCGCTCAAGCGCAGGAGCTCGGCGATCTGTTCGAATACAAGATCAAAGACCCGATCACCATTGGCAAGAATCGGTCGGCGCTGGTGCCGATCGTCCAATCGTTCATCTCGGCCGAAAAAGTTTCGGTGTGGAACGAACAGATCGGCCTTCCGCGGCCGCAACGCGCCCTATGGCTCGATAACTCCAGCGGATTGACGCTGGATGGCGGCAGTTTCAGCGTGCTCGAAGACGAAACCTTCGCCGGGGAGGGGATTTTCGATTCCATACGGCC
>JASIGB010000333.1:0-3034 GCA_030045355.1 Bryobacteraceae bacterium | reverse complement strand
ACTGCATGATAATGGAGGCGGTGATGTAGGGCATGATGCCCAGGGCGAAAATAGTCAGCCGCCGGAACATCCCGCCGCTGAACAGATCGATAAACCCGAACAGCGATCCAGAATTCTGTTGGAAGAACTGCGCCAGACGGTTGCTGTCGATTCCGGGCGTCGGAATGTGGCCGCCCAGGCGATAGACCGCCAATAGCCCCAGCGTGAACAGAATGCGCTTCCGGAGGTCCGGAATCCGGAACATGTTGGCGATGGTGTCTAACAGCTTCATGGGTGCCTACCTTATGGCCTGTCTTAATCCGATCAGCCCTGGGGCTTCGCTTGCGATTCGCTTTCGATGACGCTTCCGGTACCGCCGGCCTTCTGGATCTTCTCCAGAGCCGATTTGGAGAACACGTGCGCCCGCACTTCTATTTTACGCGTGATATCACCCGAGCCTAAGACCTTGAGACCCGCGCCGAGCTTCTTGATGACGCCGAGCTCGAGCAGCCGGCCGGGATCGAAGGAATCACCCTCCAGCTGCTCCAGGCGACCCAGGTTCACGATGGCGTACTCTTTCTTGAAGATGTTGGTGAATCCGCGTTTGGGCAGGCGGCGATGCAGCGGCATCTGGCCGCCTTCGAAACCGCGCATCATGCTGTAGCCGGAGATGGAGCGCGCGCCCTTGGCGCCGCGGCCGGAGTATTTCCCGCGCCCGGTGCCCATGCCCTGGCCGATGCGCTGCTTCTTCTGCTTTTGCCCTTTCGGCGGGCGAAGATTGCTGAGATTCATGGTTTAGTCCTTGTCATTTCGGCTCTTCAACAATCGCCAGCAGGTGCGGGATCTTGGCCACCATGCCACGGAAGGCCGGCGTATCCGGCCGCTCCACCACCCGGTTCATCTTCTTCAGGCCGAGCGAGCGTACGATCACTTTGTGCTTTTCAGGACAGCAGATCGGGCTGCCGATCAGTTTAATCTTGATAGTCCGCGTCGTGGCCATTCGCTAACCCACCTTTTCCTGCGCCAGTCCCCGGAGATCCGACGTCTGGCTGCGGTCGCGCAACTGCTCCAGCGCATTGATGGTGGCTTTGACGACATTGTGCGGATTGCGCGAGCCGATGGATTTTGTCAGCACGTTCGGAATCCCCACCGCCTGAATGACCGCTCGCACCGGGCCGCCGGCGATCACGCCGGTTCCTTCGGGCGCGGGCTTGAGCAACACCATGCCGCTGCCGAAGCGCCCGAGCACCATGTGCAGGATGGTGGTGTCCTGCACGTTCACTTTGCGCAGGTTCTTCTTCGCCGCCTCGATTCCCTTTTTGATCGCCGCCGGAACTTCCTTGGCCTTGCCTGTGCCGAAGCCAACGATCTTGGCTCCCGGATCCCCGATCACCACCAGCGCCGAAAAGCTCAGATTCTTGCCGCCCTTGACCACCTTGGTGACGCGATTGATGGACACCACCTGCTCTTTCAAGTTCAGGCTATTGGCGTCGATGCGTTTGCCGTTCGCTGCAGCCGCCATCGTTAAAACTCCAATCCCGCTTCGCGCGCGGCGTCCGCCAGGGCCTTGACGCGCCCGTGGTAGAGAAAGCCGCCGCGATCGAACACGACTTTGCTGATGCCTTTGGTTTTGGCGCGCTCGGCGATCAGCTTTCCGACCTGCTTGGCCCCGGCGAGGTTGCCGCCATTGCCGGCGCTCGAGTTCTTTTCACCCGAAGACGCCGAAACCAGCGTAGCGCCCTGGCGGTCGTCGATCACTTGCGCGTAGATGTGTTTCAAGCTGCGGAATACGGCCAGCCGCGGCCGCTCCTGGGTACCCTTGATCTTGAGGCGCGTACGTTTGTGAATGCGCACGCGCACGTCGTTTTTGGAAGGTTTCGGCATTTACTTCGCTCCCGCGCCCGCGGTCTTGCCGGCCTTCTTGCGCAGCACTTCGCCGGTATAGCGGACGCCCTTGTTCTTATACGGATCGGGCGGGCGCAGCGCGCGGATATTCGCGGCCACTTGCCCCACCATTTGCTTGTCGTAGCCGCTGACCACCAGATGCGTCTGCTTGTCGACTTTCAGATCCACGCCTTCGGGCAGCAGGACTTCGATGGGGTGCGAATAACCCAGCGTGAACGTGGCGATCTTGCCTTTGACATCGGCGCGGTAACCGGTGCCCGTGATGTCGAGCTCGCGCGTGAAGCCGGTGGACACGCCCTGTACGGCGGCGGCGGCCAGCGCCCGGGTGAGCCCGTGCAAAGCCGCCTGCTGATCGGAAGCGCGCAGGAATTCCAGATGCCCGTCCGCCTGGCGTCCTTCGATGCCGTCAGGCACCGGCACTTTCAGCTTACCCTTGGGGCCTTCGACCAGCAGCTCGGCGCCCAGGGTGACCTTCACGCCTTTGGGCAACGGGATGGGTTTCTTACCTACTCGCGACATAGTTTTAACTCCCGAGCGTCGCCAGAAGTGGCGGCGCGGCACGCTGAAGCGTACGCCACATTTACCAAAGCTGGCATAGAACCTCGCCACCGACGCGCTCTTTTCGCGCCGTGCTGCCAGTCATCACGCCGCGCGGCGTGGTCAAAATATTGATGCCGAGCCCGCCCAGCACCTTGGGAACTTCCCTGCTGCCGACGTAGACGCGGCATCCGGGCCGCGAGACGCGCTCGATGCGCGAGATCACCGGCACGTTTCCCGGCGTGTACTTCAGATAAATGCGGATGCTTCTCTTCGCGCCCTCTTCGGCCAATTTGAAATTGACGATAAAGCCTTCTTCCTTGAGAATCCGGGCGATCTCCATCTTGAGCTTGGAGGCCGGCACATCCACCTTGGGATGGCGCGCCGACTGCGCGTTGCGAATCCGCGTCAGCATGTCGGAGATTGGATCGGTTATGGCCATGTTTCTGCTCCGAGGCTCCTTTCCTTACCAGCTCGCTTTGATCACGCCGGGAATTTCGCCCGCCACGGCGAGCTGGCGGAAACAGATCCGGCACAAATTGAACTTCCGAATATAGCCGCGCGGCCGGCCGCAGCGGAAGCAGCGGTTGCGCAGCCGGATCTTCACCCGCAT
>JASIGB010000332.1:0-3132 GCA_030045355.1 Bryobacteraceae bacterium | reverse complement strand
GCGGAACCAGAGCCATCAGTTGCTGGCCGGGTGAGACGTTGGTGCCCACCTCGACGGTCTTCTTGCCGATAATGCCGGCCACAGGCGCCACGATGGTGCAGTAGCTGAGATTCAGCTTGGCCTGTTCCAGGATCGCCTTCCTTTGGGCTACTTGTGCCTCGGCGGATTTCGCGCGCGCCTGGGTCACGGCGACCTGCTGCGGCGCCGTTAGCGCGGACTGGATCACAGTGTCGGCCTGAATGATGCGGGCATTAGCCTGATCGATCGCCGCTTGCGCCACCCGTACGTTCTGTTCGGCTTCGTTCACCGAAGCGCGCCGTGCGTCGATGGTCGCTTTGGCTGCGTCGGCCGTTTGAACCGCGGTGTCATAGGTTTGCTCGGGAATTTCATCCTTGGCAACCAGCATTTTGTAACGAGCCACGTCGTCAGTGTCTTTTTTGTACGTCGCCTCCGCTTCACGGACTTCCGCCTGTGCATTGACGATGCGCGCTTGGGCGGCGCTCAACTGGCGCTGTGCCCCAAGCAACGCGGCATCGGCATCCACCCGCCCCGAGCGCGCATTTCTCAACTGACTGTCGGTGGTAGTGGACGTGATAGGAACATCCGTGCGGTTGCTCTGAAAAGTGGCTTCCGCGGCAGCCAAGTCCGCTTCCGCGTTGGCGACGGCAACGGCGTAATCCTTGGGATCGATACGAGCCAAAACATCGCCGGCTTTGACAACCGTCTCATCCTCCACCGGTACTTCCAACACGTAGCCACTGATGCGCGCGCTGATCGCGTCAATATGGCCATCCACCTCGGCATCGTCGGTGGATTCGTAGGCGCCGAAATACTTCCAGGCGGCATAGGCTCCCGCGGCCACGATCATCAGAATCACGATCAGCAGGGCCGCGCGTAACAGCTTTCCGCGCTTCGTTTGAGGGGGCCTGCGGTGGGCGAGGGAATCCCGCGTTGCAGTGGTGGATTGATCCGGTGTCTCGACGTCCGCCATGGTTATCGCACCTCCATGAATTTTTGTAATTGCTGCTCGGCTGAGCCGGTGGCACGCGCCAATTCCACCTTGGCCAAGTTGTGGGAATACAGAGCAGAGATCAGATTGTCGTTGGCAATGGCCACCGATCCCTGCGCTTGCACGACCTCGATATTATCGGTGACGCCGGCCGTGAAGCGGTCGCGCGCTTGATCGAGGGTCTGATTGGCGAGATCGAGATTACTTCTCGCGACCGTCACCAGTTGGGCGGCGGACTGGAGGTCGAACAGCGCGGCGCGAACCTGATAATCGATCTGGCCGCGCAGATCGTCCAGTTCGTCCTGGCGCTGCTTCAGGGCGGCGCGGGCTTGAATGATGTCGCCCGAGATGCGTTCGCCGTCAAAAATATTGAACTTGGCGGCGGCCTGGAAGGTAAATGTCCCGCGCGATTCGGCGGGGGTCTGACCGACATCCCCGTAATCGGCGGTGACGCCGACGTTCGGATAGCGCTCGCCGCGAGCGGCTTCCACGGAGGCTTCCGCAGCGCGCACTGTGGCTTGCGCGCTCTGGTAGTCGGCGCGCTGCGCATACGCGGTGTGCAGGGCCTCGTCGGGAGCGATCGCGGCGAGGGCGGAAAACGGTACCTGCTCTGCGATCCCGAAATCCTGACCGAGGGGCAAACCGATGACGCGGCCCAACGCGAGCTTGTCCTTGGCGAGCTGATTTCGCTGCGCCACCAGTTGCTGTTGCTGCTGCTGCAGTTCCACACGGGAGCGCAGCACGTCGATGGCTGCCGCAGTTCCAGCCAGGTGCTGATCGCTGGTGCGATCATAGATCGCCTGATCGGTCGTCACTTGAGCGACCAGCGAATCCACCCGGGACGAGTCGGCGATGACCAGCAGATAGGCGCTCGCCGCGGCCTGCACCACCAGATCGTTGGCATCCTTGAGCGATAGCTGGGCCGCGCGCTCGTTTTCCTTGGCGGCAAGATGGTTTTTGCGCAGGGTGTAATCGTAGACGCTAAACGACGCATAGGCTCGGGCGTCGGTATAGTGGAACGGTCCCACCACGGCCGGGAGCGGAAGCCCAGGGAGGTGGAAGTCAAATCCGATCGTGGAGAGGCTAAGCTGCTGCTCGTTGAAAGTCACCGCACCCGTGACCTGCGGTAGCAACGCGCTCAAGGCACGCAGACGCTCGCCGCGCGCCGCATCGCTCGTGGTCCCACTGACCAGCAGCCCCAGGTTGGTTCGAAGTCCGCGATTGATGGCATCACGAAGAGTGAGCGCCAGCGGAGTGGGGGAAGCCGTTCCCGTGGGCACGCTGCCTTGAAACTGGCTTTGCTGGCCGAAGAGCGTCGTGCCCATCAGGAAACTCCACCAAGCCATCGATCCACCGAGCCAAATCACAATCTTTCGGAAAAGCACTCTCGTTCCCTCCCGCTAGAATTCAGAAGCTCATTCGAGTTTATGCCTAGTATGGATGCACTTGATGACGATTAAGCTTCCAACACCAGCTTCCTACGCGGGCTGATGAAAAAATCGCAACTTCAACAATGACGCCGCTAGGTTTATCGCCCATGGCGGCGAAGCTTGCCCGGGAACACCTATTCCGCCGCCATGATCGACCCAGGGCAAACAGAGTGGTCCCACGATGATTTAGCTTGCTGCTTCGACTGGGCAAACCCGACCGCGGTCCGTAACATAAACAACATCATCATCGGAATCCACTTGCGGCAACGTCCGACTAGCAATTTTTCGCCCACGGGCTGCATACGTGAAACATTGGTGAGTGTCTCACGATCGCAGCCCAGCGGACGACAGTGTGCCCGTATACGGACACACTCCAGGGTCCGGAGCGAATCGGCTGAGGCGCCGCAGTTTGTCGTTGACAGCCTACAGACACAAATGCACTATGGAAGCTAAGCGTGTAGTGGGACAACGAAGCAGCGTAAGAAAACGGACAGCATAAACGTGCAAAGAGGATTCGTATCGAACCTCTGGAAGTGCGCGGTTCTTCCCATGTGGTCGGTGCTGGCGTGGGGTCAGCTATACACGGGATCAGTGACCGGGACGATCAAAGATCCTTCCAAGGCATTGGTTCCGGGCGCTAGGGTTACACTCACCGACAATGACCGGGGAGTCGCGAACACCGCCCAGGCCGAC
>JASIGB010000331.1:0-3165 GCA_030045355.1 Bryobacteraceae bacterium | reverse complement strand
CCCATGATGCAAAAGGCCCTCTCCATGCTCACGCGCGAGGAGATGCAGGGCTGGCAGCGATCGATCTGGACCGATTTACGGGGCGCCTCGACCCGCGCCGGTCATCCCGCCCCCTATCCGGTGGAGCTTGCCGAGCGGATCATCAAATTGTTTTCGTTCGCCGGAGACACGGTGCTCGATCCGTTTGCCGGCACGGGGTCCACTTCGCAAGCTGCTATCATCGCGGGAAGAAATTCGATTGCGAACGAAATTGAGCCTGCGTATATCGAGATGGCTCGCCGGCGGATCGCAATTGCCGTGCGCGAGCTCCGGCTGACGGGAGCTGTCGAGGCCCAGTTCACTTTTGACGGTGACGCCCAGACAAAACGAATACCGGCTGCTGGCCGAGTTCCGCCGCCTGTTTGAGGGCCGAGTCTACAAGCATCGCGCTTCCAATCAGGGCGACTTCGTCGCGATGCATCTCTATGAAGACCTGCTCACGGTAAAACGCTCCTCCAAATTTCTCGACGCTGTTCTCCATCGCAAGGATCGCGTGCTGAACGTCCAAAACCGTCGTCGGGGTGTTGAAGCTCGCCGCGGGGATGGAACGCTTGGTGAGATCATTCCCGGCGAGGTCGCAATCTTCGACCCAGGCTATCTCGTTGGGCGTGGACCCATAGCGACAGTCGAAATCGGCGTCGAGGTGAAGATACTCGCGAAAGCGATGATCAAACAGATTGATCGGGTGATTAACGATCTCAGAAACCAAGTCGTCCAGTTCCGGCGAGGAGGCGGGAATCCGATCTGCGTCGCCATTGTCGGGATCAACGAAGCGAAAAGCACTGTCGGTTATGAGGGCGATCGGCCGTTTCCAACGACGGGCAAAGCCGGGTTCCTTCACCCCGCCCAAGAAGCTCCTGAAGCGGCGCGGCGGCTTCGATCGCTTGCGGCACCCGAGTTCGACGAGTTTCTGATCTTGCGATTCAAGGCGACCAACACGGAACCGTATCCGTTCGAGTGGGCCGACTACCACGAGACGCGCCTGGATTACGCGGCGGCTCTAACGCGGATCAGCGCGCGCTATCAGCAGCGTTTTTGAAATCTAGCGAGCTGTGTTGGGGCGTCTGGTCGAACATCCTTGAGACAAGCAGCGCCACGGCGATGACAACCAGGCAGCCGATGACGTTATACCAAAGGAACGAAATATTGGTGAACAGATTCGCGGCGAAAATGGCTGCTTCGCCGGCCAGCACGCCGACAAACGCGCCGTTGGCGCCCACACTTCGAAAGAAGAACGCCAGCACGAAAACACCCAGCAGCCCGCCGTAGAATAGCGAACCAACCACGTTTACGGCCTGGATCAGCGCGCCGAAATTCTTGCCGTACTGCGCGAACCCCATCGCAAAGCAGCCCCAGAAGACGGTCGCGATGCGAGAGGCCACCAGGTAATGGCGATCGGAGGCGTCGCGTTTGATATGACGGCGGTAAATATCGATGACGCTGACGGTGGCGAGCGAATTGATCTCGCCGGAGGTGGACGACATGGCGGCGGAAAAGATCACGGCCACCAATAAGCCCACGACGCCCACCGGCAAGTAGCGCGTGACGAAGGAGAGAAAGATGTAATTGGTGTCGTCGAACTCTTTGCCCACGAGTTGTTCGCCTGCCGCATGCGCATCGTTCAGTTCCTGCTGCGCGGCTCGATAGTGCTGGATGCTGGCGGCGCGCGCGGAGGGGTCGCCCGAATGGTTTGCTTGGAGATACTGATCGGCGGCCTCACGTCGATGCTCGAAGGCCTGCTGATAACGTTGCTGGACAGCGGGAAACCGCGCGTCGTGCCGCACGTGGTTCAACTCCACGGGTTGGAACAGCAGCGGCGGCTTCTCGAAAATGAAGAACACGAAAACCATCGCGCCGATGAACAGGATGAAAAACTGCATCGGGATCTTGGCCATCGCGTTGAGCAGCAGGCTGAGGCGGCTGTGGGCCACCGATTTTCCGGTCAAGTAGCGCTGCACTTGGGATTGATCGCAGCCGAAATAGGCGAGCGCCAGAAACATGCCGCCGATCAGACCGCTCCAGACGTTGTACCGATCGTTCCAATCGAAGTGCGTGGTCACGGCATTCAGCCGGCCGGCCGCGCCGGCGAGCGAAATCGCGTCGCCGAAGGAAACCCCATGCGGCAGCAGATGGACGGAGAGCACCAGCGCGAGCACCAGCCCGCAGAGAATGAGCGACATTTGCTGGACATCGGCCCAGGTCACGGCTTTGATGCCGCCGAAGGAGATGTAGCTCATGATCAGGATGCCCATCAGAATCGTCGTGGTGCGGTCGGACCAGCCCAGAATCACCGAGAGCACCACAGCCGGTGCGTACAGCGAGATACCGGCAGCGAGTCCACGCTGGATCAGGAAGATCAGGCTCACCAGGGAGCGCGTCTTCGAATCGAAGCGATGCTCCAGGTATTCGTACGCGGTGTACACGTTCGCGCGATGAAAAATCGGCACGGCGGTGGCGCAGAGGATCACCATGGCGATCGGCAGTCCGAAATAGAACTGCACAAAACGCATGCCGTCGGTGTAGCTTTGGCCGGTGGTGGAGATGAACGTGACGGCGCTGGCCTGCGTGGCCATGATGGAAAGTCCCATGGCGTACCAGGGCATCGTTTTTCCGGCCAGCAGATACTTGTTCATGGTGGTCGAGCCGCGGCCGCGATACAGCCCGTAGCTCACGATGAACGCCAGCCATGAGAACATCACCGCCCAATCGAGCGGTCTCATGAATCGAAGACTCGGGTGAAGATATAGAAGACGAAAATCAGCAATGCGAGGTAGATCAGCACCGTGGCGTACATCCGGCGCCACGTGCCCAGGATGGGCGGAGGCGGGTCTTCGATCTGATGCGGCGGTTTGTGCGGCGCGCCGCTCACGTTAGTCTTTCCCGGCGCTCAGGAAATTCGCAAAGATGCGAAACGCGCCGGGTACTCCGGCGGGCAATTCGCGAAACCACGAGAAGGCAGTGAAGATGTAGGCGCCCTTGCCGAAGGGCGTGTAGAGCGTTACGCCGGTGAGCGGGTTTTCCATGGGATCGTGGGTTTCAAATAGCGGCAGGTAATGGTTGTCCCATTTGGAGGCAAAATACAGGCCGCGCTCCTGGATCCAGGCGTCGAAGTCGCGCTCCGAAATT
>JASIGB010000330.1:0-5703 GCA_030045355.1 Bryobacteraceae bacterium | reverse complement strand
GGTGATGATGCTGACGAATTTGGGTGGCTTTCGCATGGACTAAGGCTCCTTGGAAGCGCCGCCGGTCAGGCTAACGCTTGCGGCCGCGTAATGGTAGCTGCCGTAGTATTTGTAGGGTGAGGCGCCCGCGTTCCAGTCGTTCAGAACCACGCCCAGCACTCGGGTTCGATCGTCCGCGAGACGACGAAATGCGGCCTGCGCCGCGGCACGGCTGGTTTTGCCGGCTCTGGCGATCAACACCACCGCGTCGGCGATCCGGCCCAATACGCGCGCATCGGGCATCGACAGCATCGGCGGCGTGTCGATCAGAATCATGTCGAAGCGCTCGCGGTAATGGCTGAGAAGCGCTGGGATCGACTTCGAAAACAGAAGGTCGGCGCCGGCCTCTACGGCGGGGCCCGCAGTCAGCACGTACAGGTTCGGCGAAACCGCGCGAATGACCGGATCGACCATCTTCTCGTAGGGAACGTTTTGTCTGAGCAGTTTGGTAAGTCCGATGGAATTGGACAGCCCAAAGACCTGATGCATGCGAGGACTGCGTATGTCGCCGTCGATGAGCAGAACTTTGCGGTCCATCTTGGCCAAGGTCGCGGCCAGGTTCACCGCGGCCGTCGTTTTTCCTTCGCCCGAGTTAGCACTGGTGATGACCAGAACCTTCTGGTCCTTGGCCTCACTGAAAATGATGGAGGCGAGCACCGCGCGAAAACTGTCGGCGACGGCCAGCGCGTTTTCACTCGAGGCGCTTCTGGAGTTCGAAGGGCCGATCCATCGTGTTCCCGGCTTGTCGCTGTTTGGAACTAATGTCACAACGCGCGGCGACCGCAGCGCTTCTTGAGCGCGCGGGATCACCCCGAGTTCGGGTATGCCCAGCAGCGATCCGGCCTCCCCGGGCTCCTGCAGTTGGACATTCGTTCTAGCTCGCAGGACAATCGCGGCCAATCCGAATGTCGAGCCGAATAGCAAACCCGCTGCGCTGCCCAAAGGAAAATTGGGTTTGTAAGGATGCCGCGGAGGGATGGCCGGATCTACCACGCGCACGTTCGACGCCTTGATGGCCGCGGCGATGGCGGATTCTTTGACCCGCTGCAACATGGCTTCGTAAATCTCCCGGTTGGTGTCCACTTCGCGCCTGAGGACGTCGTATTGAATTGACTTCTGCGAATCGCTGGTGACCCGGGCGGTTTGAGACGTATAAGCCGCTTCGAGCAACTGTTCCCTTCGCTCGGCCTCGCTCAATTCGTTGGCGATGCGAGTCACGATTGCGGCTCGCTTATTAGCGATCGCATTCTCCAGGGCATCACTTTCGGCGTGCAGCTTTTTCGCCAGGCTGTAGTCGGGCGTAAATATAACTTCCATCTCCGCTTCCTTGCGGCGCAATTCCGTAAGGTTGGCATCCAGCGCGCGTAAGCTGCTGTCGTTGAGAACCTCGGGGAGCGTATCGGGCGTGGCGGCGCGCGCGACTTCGAAGCGCGACTGTTTCTCCACCCGATCGGCCTGCGCTTTGGAGAGTTCAGCCTGCAACTGCCGCAGCTTTTCTTCCGACACGGTTTGTTTGTCGGCGGTATAGATCAGGCTCTGCTTACGGGCGTAAGCCTCCAGCGCGTTTTCTGAGGTCTCCAGCTTGCCGCGCAGGTCGGAAAGCTGGCCGGCCAGCCAATCCGACGTCTGCCGGTTCATCTGCCCGCGCATGCGGCTGTTCTGTTCCATATACTCCCCAGTTAATGCGTTCGCGAAACGTGCGGCGAGTTCGGGGCGAGGCGCATCGAAGGTCACTTCGATGATTCGCGTCTGACCCGCCATACTGACCTTCAGGTTCTTGGCGGCGATTTCGGTAAGCGTCTGGGGACCGTCCGCCGGGCTTGGGCTTCCCAGTATGCCTGCAATCGCATGCTGCGCCGGCTCGAGATCCGCAGTACTGGAGATTTCCGCCCTCTTGAGCGCGCTATCGATCAAGGTGTTGCTCTGCAGAATCTTGATTTGGGTTTGAATGTCGGTGAGTGCATCGGTGGAGGAAGAATCCGCCACCGGGCCGGCGAGCTTCATGTCCACGAACTCGTGATTCAGGTCCTGGACCTCCAGGGTGGTGCGTGCTCGATACGCCGGCGACTGCGTGACCAGGATCGCCAGAGCGATGGCGAGTCCACCGGCGGCGCAGGCGGCGAACAGCGTCTTAGATCGCCACAGCAGGCCCCAGTAATCGAGCGCACTGCCGGCCTGAGGTTGAACTGGCTGTGGCTGAACTGAGTATTCCGGGCCATATACGGTTGCGAGCGGAACCGCCGGCAGGTTGTTCGTGTCCGAGGTTCGAATGAAAGTGTTGTCGTTCATGGTGGTACCCTTCGTTAACGCCAGATTGCGAATCCGGTTCCAGCCTGGACCGCGGCTTCCAATGCGCGCAGTGAGGCGCTCTTGGCGACGTTGTTGGGAATGAACAGGATGTCGTTAGCCTGAAGCGCGACGTCTTTGTCGCGGCCGTCCAAGATTCTTTGCACGTTGACGGCGATCTCGGTCCGCTCGGCGCCGGGCGCGGACTGCCTTAAGATGCGTGCGTGTTGCGGGCCCGCGGCGTGATCCAGTCCTTCGGCCAGGGAGACAGCCTGAAGAACGGTGATGTGTTCTTTCTCATTCAAGGGGAAACCTCCGGAACGCTTAACGCACCCCACTACGTACACCAGATCCGCTTTGGGAACTGTGATGACGTCGTTTTGCAGAACGTCAATGTTGCTGTCGGGGCTTTTGGCCTCCATAACGTCACGAACGTTCAATTCGCCAATGAAGAATTGGCCAGTCGGATCAGCGGCCGCGTTCGCGAGCGGCAGAGGCCCTTCGGAAGCCAGGCGCGTGATCTTGATGCGATTGCTCGCGTCGGGATTCAATCCGCCGGCCATCGATAAGACTTCGAATAGAGTCTTGCGGCCTGTGATTTGATAAACTCCGGGATTCTTCACTGCGCCGAGCACCGATACCGGGTGATTCCTGAAATCCGCAATGGATATGGTGACCTCGGGATTCTTCATCAGCTTCGAAAGTTGGAGAGCAACTGCCTTTTCCAACTGCTCCATTGTCAGACCAGCAGCGCGGATTCGTCCGGCCAGGGGCAGATGGATGTAGCCTTGCTCATCGATGCGCACCGGGCCGAGGGTCCGCGGGTCGAACTCGAGTAAATCCGTCACGCGTACGTTAACGGAGTCGTGCGGCCCGAGAACGTAGGCTCGTTCCGCAGCGACGGTTTGCCCCGTCGATCTGGCGAATGGCAGCAGCGCGAAGACAAGAACGTAGATGAAAAGTTTCATGACTCCTCCAACGGATTCCTAAGCAGCGCGACTGGCTGACCTAACCGGCTGCACGCTTTCCGAATCCACTTCCGCCGAGACCGCCCGCTGCAACAGCGGAATCGAAACCACAAGGCGACAATTCGGTTTGCTCTCGATCAACGTCCCGGTCAGACCGCGCAAGGGACCACACCCGATCGACACCTCCTGGCCGATGGCGATCGCCAGGTGCGGCGATACGTTGCGGCCGGACTGGATGATGGTCTCGACGCTTTCGAGTTCGGAGTGCGCGATCGGCGCTGGAACGCGTCCGATGCTTACGATCGATCCGACGGCGGGAATCGTCAGTACCGGCAGACGATTGGAAATGTCAAAGCGGCAGAAAACGAGCCCCGGCCACAACGGAAGCAGCACCGGCTGCATGCGTCTCCCGGAGCGATGGAAGCTTCGATATAAGGGCAGGTAACTCTCGAAGCCGCGCCCCTCCAGAGCTTGGGCCACGATCGTTTCGTGGTGATGCTTGACTGTCAAGGCGTACCAGGGATGCGGCGATGGGGCTGGAAGGGGCATATTTACCTTTCGCGCGAGAGCTCGACCAGGCGCCGGGAGCCTGTCATGAAAATCGCGGTGTGCTACCGCCATCTCGCGATGCAACGAGCGATTTCCCCGGGCCGAGCAGAATTCGTGCTAGCCGATGTTTCTAAGGATTGGCTAGGGAATTTATCTGATCGGTTCTCTTTCTAGCTCGATCGTAAGGCCGCGGTTGAGCTCATTCAAGCTGTGTAAAGCCCCGGTTATCTTGAGTGATGCGGCGACTACTAACCGGAGTTAGCATTTGTGTTGCTAGCTCCGGCGAAGTCTCCGGTTTGGGGAAAGCGTCTCAGCCGTTGGCAAATCTCTTGGAAGTATAAATGGGACACGGAACCCGTTCTTCAACGCAGAAAGCACAGTTTCATGTGCGGCCGGCAAGCACGGCGCCTTGCTCCTCCGCGTTCGTGCGAGCTTCGAGCAGCCGGTCCAGCTCCTCGCGTTCCAGTGTCTCCTTGCGTATCAGCGCTTCCGAGATTCTGGCCAGCGGATCGCGATTCTTCAGCAAAATGCCCATCACGCGCGCGTACGTATCGTCCACAATGCGCTTCGATTCGCGATCGATGGTTTCGGCCGTGTGCTCGCTATAGTTGCGCTCCTCGATTTCGAACGGCGATTTCAGGAACGGCGACGCCGCCGGTCGCCCGTACGTCATCTTCCCGAGTGGATCGCTCATTCCATAGCGCGTGACCATCTGCCGCGCGAGTGCCGAGGCGCGCTCCAGATCATCCGCCGCGCCCGTAGATACCACGCCGCCATAGTGAATCTCCTCGGCGGCACGTCCGCCCATCAGCACCGCAATCTGGTCCTCGAGTTCCGGTTCCGTCATCAGAAAGCGTTCCTGCGTGGGCAACTGCAGCGTATACCCAAGAGCGCCGATTGATCGCGGGATAATCGACACCCGGTGCAACGGGTCGGCGTGTTCCACAGACAGGGCTATCAGTGCATGGCCGGCCTCATGCACGGCCACTCGCTCCTTATCCTGGGCGGTCATCACGCGGCTCTTTTTCTCCAAACCGAGGGTCACGCGGTCGGCGGCTTGCTCCAAATCACGTAGTTCCACGCAATCGGCGCCGCGGCGGACGGCCAACAGCGCGGCCTCATTGACGATATTGGCCAGATCGGCGCCCACCATCCCCGGAGTTCGGGCTGCGATGGTCTCCAGATTGACATCCGGGCCCACGCGGATTTTTCGCGCATGCACTTTGAGGATTTCGACGCGGTCTTTCAAATCAGGCCGATCGACGAGCACTTGCCGGTCGAAGCGGCCTGCGCGCAGCAAAGCCGCATCCAGCACTTCGGGCGTATTGGTAGCAGCCATTATGATTACGCCATCGGAACTATCGAAGCCATCCATCTCCGCCAGCAGTTGATTGAGAGTCTGCTCGCGCTCTTCGTTGCTGAAGCCGATGCCGCGCCCTGAGGTGCGCGACTTTCCGATCGCATCCAGTTCATCAATGAATACGATGCACGGGGCCTTTTGCTTAGCTTGTTCGAACAGGTCGCGGACGCGCGACGCACCAACTCCAACGAAAATCTCCACGAACTCGGAGCCCGACATGGAGAAGAACGAAACGCCGGCTTGACCTGCCACCGCTTTTGCCAACAACGTTTTTCCGGTTCCTGGCGGGCCGACAAGTAGGACACCCTTGGGAATGCGGCCGCCCAGCTTCTGATACTTGGCGGGCTGGCGCAGAAAGTCGACAATCTCCTCCAGCTCCACTTTGGCCTCGTCCACTCCGGCTACGTCGGCGAACGTAACGGGTACGCGCGTAGACTGGTCGTAGATCTTGGCTTGGTTTTTGCCAAAGGTCAAGGGGCCGCGCCCCTGCGCCATACGGCG
>JASIGB010000329.1:0-3632 GCA_030045355.1 Bryobacteraceae bacterium | reverse complement strand
GATCCGGCGGCATACGTGGCCAACGGCAGCAACACGCCGGCCACTCTGCTGGGATCTGCCATTCCCTACTCGGAGTCGCCGCTCAATACAACCGGAATCGGGGCAACCGAAGACGATGTTTCGGTGCTCTGGCTGGCCCCGGGCGCCAGCGTTACCTCCGCCGTGCAGTTGCTCGAAAAGGACGCCGCGCTCATCGGGCTCGGTGAAATCTATTACGGACCGACTCTGGCGCTCAACTTCGGCGTGGGCGGCGTGGGCGACGGCCAGGATCCCCGTACGCCCGACATCATCGTAACGCCCAACATCGGGATGACTTACTCCGGCAGCACCACCATGATCGGAGATCACGGCGGATTCGGCCATGACGACACCAACGTCATGCTGCTGGTATCCAATCCCAGCTTTTCTGCAAAGACCGTGTACGTCACGACACGAACGGCGCAGGTGGCGCCCACGATCGTGCAAGCCCTCGGACTCGACCCCACGCTCCTGGACGCCGTACGCATCGAAGGTACTGCACCTTTGCCAGAGGTGACCCGCCTTCCTCTAGCGCGTCCTTAGCTAGTCAAGAAGAGCAACACGAATGTCCTCTGATGCATTTCAAAGATCTGACTAGCTTTCCAGCAGTGTCGATTGGGCGAGATGTTGCAGGTACGCGGGTAGTTGCCTCTCGATTATGTCCAAGGACGGAGCGCCCGGAAGGCGTCCGAGATCTTCCGTAACCTGGCGATGGGTGCGCGAACCGTCCAGCAACGGCAGCAGTTGGCGGCCGATCTCGTCCAGCGTCATGACGCGGAAGCAAGCGTTCACCACCGTGCGCGAGTGGATTGCCTGGTAGCGCGCCAGCCGGCTTGCGGCGGGCTTCGCTGACACAACCTTGTTGCCCGGAAAACGATGAACGTGGAAATCGGCGAACCCGGTCAGCACCATGCCGGTGAGGATGTCCCGCAGATCGGCTCCGCCAGCGTAGGGAATCAGCTCGGCAAACGTTAGCGAGAGCGGATATGCCTCGCCCAAGGCAGCCGCTACGTGAAGAACGGCATCGTGCTTGGGCGTGATCCGACTGTTTCGCAGACCTTCGATCTTGCCGTCCTCGACGGTGTGGCAGGCCGATGAGAAGGAAAACCGGTCCAGGCATTCTTCCAGCGGACGGCGTTCCAGGCTCTGACTCTGGTGGCAGAGCAGGCTCTGGCGAAACCCCCTGGCTTTCAGGAAATCCATATATTGTTCGCGCTCGAGCACGCCGCCCGTAAGCGGTTTGAGCAGGCCTAGCGGATCGAACATCTCAGGCGGATCGGCGTCTCCCAGGTATTGCAGTCCGTGACGGCCGGCATGCGCTGTGAATTCGTGAAAGTACAGGGCATGGTTCACCTCCGAGAGATCGTCGTGCAGCAGCCAGCCGTCGTTCAGCTCGAGCATAACGGCAATGTCCTGTTCCAGAAGCGCACGCCACGCATCCGTAAGGAGCGTCGAAGCAGCCATGAATTGCAGGCCCCAGCGGGCCTGCGCCAGCCGCTCCCGAGTGTCCCGAATATCGCGGGTGTGAAACAGCATGAGATTCCGAAGAAACTGACGAACGTAGCAGCCGGGCAGACTGTTGTAGCTGATGAAGGCGACGCCATTGGGCGCCAGGCGCTCCTGACACACTCGCAGCAGGGCATCGCGAACCTCGGCTGGCACCCAGGAGTAGACGCCGTGCGCCGCGATGTAGTCGAATGTGCCCCACTCCTCGCCGATGCTGCAAAGGTCGGCCGCCCGCAGTGTCAAGTTGCCGATTTCGAGCGCTGCGCGCATCCGCTCGCCGGTCGTAATGGGCACTTCGGCGAGGTCGACGCCCACAAACTGGCTTCCCGGCAGGTGATAAGCCATGCTTACGATATTGCTCCCGTCGCCGCAGCCGATTTCGAGATAGCGGCAGCGATCCACCGGCGCTGGGTCCATCCCGAACAGTCGCGCAATCGCGGCTAGCCGGTCCGGATGCGTCGCGAACCGCGCCGAACTCTCGTACAGGACTTCGTTGTAGGTGTTTTGGGGCACAGATAGATTATGCCGCCTTACTCGCTCCGGCGAACCCGAGGCGCGTGTGGCACTGCGTCGCGGCGGATCACTCGGAGCGCAGCGCTTGCATTGGGTCGAGCGCGGCCGCACGCCGTGCGGGCAAATAGCCCGCAAGCAGCGCCAGCGCGAAGAGCCCGGCCGCGGACGTTGCCAAGGTAAGAGGGTCGGCGCCGGATAATCCGAATAGAATGACTTCCGCCATGCGCGCGACCGCTAGCGTGCCCAGTACACCGGCTATTAGCCCAACGAGGACCAGCGTGCTGGCGTCGCGGAGTATGAGCAGCAAAATAGATCCGGGCGAAGCGCCGAGCGCCACGCGGACGCCCATTTCGCCGGTGCGGCGTGTCACTTGATAGGACATCAAACCATATAGGCCGATTCCCGCCAGCAGCATCGCGAGAACGCCCAGGAAGCTGCTAAGCCCGGCGATCAGACGATCGTTCGTCAGTATCCTGTCGATTCGGCCGGTCACAGACTCGCTGTTAATCACGACCTGCCGGCCCTTCGATTCGACCTCGCGGCGAACCGCGCCCGCCAATGCGCTCGGGTCTCCCGCTGTCCAGACATCGATCAGCGTACTGAAGTTCAACAATTGAGACGACTGCGCTAAAGGAACATAGACGGCCATCGGCTCATGCGCGCGAATCATCCACAGGCTGGCGCTGTTTACTACTCCGACAATCTGTCTATTTTCATCTTCGCGATTGGTTCCGATCCGAATGGATTGGCCCACTGCATCGCCGCGCGGGAACAGCGCCTTTGCCAGTGACTCGCTGATCACCGCAACCGCCGGCGATCCTGGCTGATCGCTCCACTCAAACTCCCGGCCCGCAAGCAATCGCATGCCCATCAAATGAAAAAATCCCGGTCCCAGCCAATCGCGCACGGCGGATGCCGGTCTTTCGCTGCCGTCCTTTCGTGCAACCAACTCCTTATATTCGTAAGGCAAGCCCGGCCCCATGTGCGACAGACTCACCGCCCGGACGCCCGGCAGCCGCTCGATCCCTTGAAGAAGATCCCGATAGTACGGCCACGCCTCTGTGCCCCGATGCACATCGGATTTCGGGAATAACTGCGTCGTGAGAATATGGTCGCGGCGAAACCCCACGTCTGCGGTCCGAAGCTTTTCCAGGCTCCGCACGAAGAGTCCGGCGCTCACCACCAACATGAACGACAGCGCGATCTGCCCAATCATCAGCAGCCGGCCTAAACGCGGCGAACCCGCGCCCAGGACCCGCGAACTCTGCTGTAACATCGCCAAGGGATCGGCACGCGCCGATCGCAACGCAGGTGCGAGGCCGGAGAGGATCGTCGTAAGCACCGCGACCACCACGGTGAACGCCAGAACGGTAGCGTCCGGCGAAACGCTGGCGCCCATTTCCACGCTCCAAACCATGTGCGCGATTGAGTGGCTGCCCCAATACGCCAGGATCACGCCCAGGCCGGCACCGGCAAAGGCGAGCAGAGCGCTTTCCACCAGCCCCTGCCGAACAATCCTCCAGGCGGACGCTCCCAGTGCAATTCGAACGCCGCTCGCGTGGTATCTTGCCGCCGCGCGCGCCGTCATCAGTCCC
>JASIGB010000033.1:0-3744 GCA_030045355.1 Bryobacteraceae bacterium | reverse complement strand
GCCCTCCGAGTACACGGTTGCGAAACGCCGATTCGGCGAGAATTTCGTGACGCCGTCCAGGTTGATCAATTCGCTCCGAACGACGCTCGCGATCGATAAAGATTGCGCGCCCATTGATCCTGCCTATTATAGTCCGAACGTCAAGAGAATTGTCATATAAAATTCTAATGAACTTTAACTATCTTTCGAGAGCCCCGCTCTAGACGAGAGTCCTGGCCGGTCGCCGCGCAGTTGCGCGGCAAAGTGCGTCGCAGCGTCAAAGTGGCGTCGCAGGCCGTCGGTCCGCAGAGCGTCCCGGAAGCTCTCCAGCTTCGTGATGTAACTTGCCAGCGCCACGAGGATTAGATCCCGATTCGTAGCGAAAATGTCGCCCCAGATTTCATATGAACTAAGGGCCAGCCGGGTACTATCGACCAGGGCCGGTCCATAGACGCCCGTTTGGGGCTCCGGACGGCCATCCAGCGTGGCCGCCAGCGCGGTCGCGGCCAGTTGCGGCAGGTGCGAGGTAAAGGCCACGGTGCGATCGTGTTCCTGCGCATCCAGGATCACCGGAAATGAGCCCAGCCGCGGGATCCAGGCCAGAAACTCCCGTGCGGCGGGCGTCTCCAGCTCCTGGGGCGAACGCGGCGTCAGAACGTAGGGACGGCCTTGGAACAGATCCGCCTCGGCCGCTTCCACGCCGCGGCGCTCGCGACCGGCCATCGGGTGCCCGCCTAAGAACTGCGCTCGGGAAATTACCTGGCTCGCGTGCTCGACAATCCTTTGCTTGGTGCTGCCGGCGTCGGTAATCAGGACCCCGGGCCTTACCCAGGCATCGAGCTCGGCCAGGCAGTCGATGATGCGGCAAATCGGCTGCGCCAGATACACCAGATCGGCCTCGGCGGCCGCCTGAGGGGCGGGCAACGCTTCGTCGATGATTCCGGCGGCCAATGCTGCGCGAATGGTTTGATCCGAGCTGACGCCGATGATCCGGCCTGCAAAACCGGCTTTGCGCAGCGCGAGGGCGAAGGATCCGCCGATCAGCCCCACGCCGAAAATCGCGACTGTCTCCATCATGCCGCGTTATACCGGTTGGACGTCCGCCACGGTTCGGCCCACGGCGCGCGCGATCATGCGCAATTGGTCCATGAGCTCGCGGAATTGTTGCGGGAAAAGCGACTGCGCACCGTCGCTCAAGGCGTGGTCGGGATCAGGATGCACTTCCACCAGCAATCCATCGGCGCCGGCCGCTACCGCCGCTCGCGCCATCGGAAGTACTTTATCGCGGCGACCGGTGCCGTGCGAAGGATCGGCCAGAATGGGCAAATGGGAGAGCGACTTCACCACCGGGATGGCCGAAATGTCCATGGTGTTGCGCGTCGAGTTTTCAAATGTACGGATGCCGCGCTCGCACAGAATCACCTCGTAATTGCCGCCCGAAAGAATGTACTCAGCGCTGAGCAGCAATTCTTCGATAGTCGCGGAAATGCCGCGCTTGAGCAGGATCGGCCGGCGCAGTTGGCCCAGTTCGCGGAGCAGATTGTAGTTCTGCATGTTGCGCGCGCCCACTTGCAGGATGTCGACATAATCCAGCATGAGCGGGATCTGCGTCTGGTCCATCACTTCGCTCACCAGCAGCATATGATGGCGGTCGGCCGCTTCGCGCAGCAGCTTCAGCCCCTCTTCGCCCATCCCCTGGAAGCTGTAAGGCGAGGTGCGCGGTTTGAACGCGCCGCCGCGCAGCACCTTGGCGCCGGCCGAGGCCACCGCTTCGGCCACCTGATGGATCTGCTCGCGGTTTTCGACGCTGCATGGCCCGGCCATCGCCACCACTTCGCCGCCGCCGATCTCCACATCACCAATCTTGATGATGGTTCCCGCGGGCTTGAAATGGCGGCTCGCGAGTTTATAGGGCGAGACAATGCGGTGGCATTCTTTGACCCCCGGCATGACCTCGAACTCGATGGGGTCGACGTCGCCCACCGGCCCCACCCCGCCGAGCACCGTGTGCTGCACGCCGGAAGAGCGGTGCACGATGAAGCCCATGGAGACCAGGCGGTCGATGACGTTTTGCGTCTGCGCCTCTTCGGCGCCTTCCTGCATGACGACGAGCATGAAAATGACCCTGAGATTCCACTATATCTGAGCCACGGCCGGAAGAAGCGGGTACACTGGGGGATCGACACCATGCGCCGTGCGGTCGCCGTCCTCGCCATCGTTGCGCTGGCGCTCTGCTATGCGTCCACCATCGCCGGAATGGTGCACCAATGGTGGACCGATCAAGACATGGGCTACGCGTTTCTGGTGCCCGTCGTGATCGGCTGGATCGTGTGGCGCGAGCGAGGGCGCTGGAGCAAGCTGCCGGTGGAATGGAGCGCTTGGGGATTCGCATTGCTCGCGCTGGGTGCGGGACTGCAATTCGCCTCGGCGCTGGGTGCGGGATTGTTCGCCGGTTCGCTCGCGCTGGTTCTCTCAATTGCCGGTGTCGTGTTATGTCTGCTCGGCCGAGCCTGGCTGCGAGCGCTGGCGTTTCCATTGGCGCTCACGCTGTTCATGCTGCCCAAGCTGGCGATTGTGTACAACCAGGTCACGCTGCCATTGCAGCTTACGGCCACGCGCCTGGCAGGAGGCATCCTGTCGCTGGCCGGATTCATGGTGGTGCGCGACGGCGATATCCTGAACGTCTCAGGAAACAGCATCGCGGTGGTGGAAGCTTGCGACGGCATCCGTTACCTGCTGCCGCTCGCGTTTCTTGCGCTGGTTTTCGCTTACGGGGCCGGCGCTAGGCCATGGGTGCGCCTGGCGATGCTGGCCACCGCCATCCCTACCGCGATCGTCGCGAACGCGCTGCGGGTGGCGTTTTCGGGATTGTCGCCCGCGCTGGCCGAGGGCACGCTGCACGCGCTGTTAGGTACGTGCATTTTCGTTCTGTGCCTGGGGCTCCTGGCTGCGGTTTACCGGCTGCTGGCGCTGGTCCCGAGCTAAAATCGGATGTGCAAAATCCGGATGCGATCATCATCGGCGCGGGGCACAACGGATTGGTATGCGCCGCGTACCTGGCGCGGGCTGGCCGGCGCGTGCTGGTGCTCGAGCGGCGCGAGCTGGTGGGCGGCTGCGCGGTTACCGAAGAAATCTGGCCCGGCTACAAAGTTTCCACCGCCGCTTATCTGACCAGCCTGCTGCAGGAGCGCGTGATTCGCGACCTGGAACTCGCGCGATTCGGCTATCGCGTGGACGCCAAGGACCCGGCCTTCTTCTCGCCTTTCCCCGATGGCCGCCATCTGTTCATGTGGCAGGATCGCGCGAAAACACTGGCGGAAATCACGAAGTTTTCGCGGCGCGACGCCGCCGTTTTTCCCGCCTACGAAGACCATCTGGAGCGGCTCTCGCAAGTAGTGGAAGGATTGCTGCTGACCACGCCGCCGCGGTTTCCCCCGCAAGGCCTGGGCGATTTTGTGGATTATCTGAAGCTTGCGGCGAAAATGCGCGGTTTGAATCCCAAGGATATCGTCGGGCTGGTGAAAATCTTCACCGAGAGCGCCGTGGAGTTTTTGGACGAATGGTTCGATTCGGACGAAATTAAGGTGACGCTCGCCACCGATGGCGTGATTGGCGCCAACGGTGGCCCGCGCTCGCCCGGCACGGCCTACATTCTGCTGCATCACGTGATGGGCCGCGTGGGCGGGCATCGCGGGCTGTGGGGTTTCGTGCGCGGAGGGATGGGCGCGGTGTCCAACGCCATTGCGGACTCGGCCCGCAGCCGCG
>JASIGB010000328.1:0-2613 GCA_030045355.1 Bryobacteraceae bacterium | reverse complement strand
CGCTCTATGCCGTCGATCCCGGCTTCGATCCGCACAATATCCTGACCATGCGCATGCATCTGACCGGAGAGAAGTATCAAAAGACCGCGGGTGTGGCGGATACCATGCGCGATAGCCTCGATCGCATCCGCTCCATTCCCGGCGTGGTGAGCGCAGCCGCCACCGATTTCCTGCCGCTCCAGGTCGGAGCTGGCCTCCCGTTCAACATCATCGGCCGCCCCTCCACTCAAGGCCCCTTCAATGGAGAGGCGTCATGGTGCCCCGTCGGTCCCGGATTCTTCGAAACCTTCAAGATCGCCGTTAAGCGCGGGCGCATATTTACCGATCGCGATGACGCGAAGAGCGCGCCTGTGGTGATCATCAACGAGGCCATGGCGAAGCAGTACTGGAAAAATGGTGATCCACTCCGCGATCAGATCCTCATTGGCGGCGGCGCGAAAAACATGAAGGAACTTGCGGCGGAACAGCCTCGGCAGATTATCGGCGTCGTGGCCGATTCGCGCGACGGCTCGCTCGATCGCGATCCAGGGCCCGAAATGTTCGTCCCCCCAAGCCCAGGTCCCCGACGCGCTGAACGAGTTGAATCTGAGGCTCACGCCCATGGCTTGGGTCATTCGCACCCGGGTCGAGCCGAAGTCTCTGAACGCGGCGATACAGGAGAAACTGCGTGAAGTGAGCGGGCTGCCGGTGTCCGACGTTCGCAGCATGGACGAGGTTGTGTCCCTTTCGACGTCCCGCCAGCGCTTTAACATGCTGCTGATGTCAGTTTTCGGCGGTTCGGCGCTGTTGCTTGCCGCCATCGGAATTTATGGCTTGATGGCGTATTCGGTCGAGCAGCGTACCCAAGAGATCGGGATTCGCTTGGCGCTGGGGGCGAAAACCGGCGCGGTTCGGAATATGATTGTCCGCCAGGGCATGGCTCTGGTATTTGTCGGCGTCGCAATCGGCATCGGCTCCGCGTTTGGGTTGACGCGTTTCTTGCAGGCGTTTCTGTTTGGTGTGAACGTGCGCGATCCTATGGCATTCGTCCTGATACCCGTGGCCCTGGCCTGCGTCGCCCTGGGCTCCATTTGGATGCCTGCGCTGCGTGCCAGCCGTTTAGACCCGATGCAAGCTCTCCGCTATGAGTAAGGCCTTCCCGATTGCTGACTCGATCTTCCGCACCTTCTGCCGGGTGCATCGTCTTCCGCCGGACTGACACCGGTCCGGAAATCCGGCTGGAGGCAGGCGAAGGCATGCCCACATGGGTCCACATGGGTCCTTGACCTGGTTGAAACAGCCTAGTACAGTGCTAAGCAGGTTGTTACGTCGCGCGGGTGCAGGAGGTTTCGCGATGAGGGTCACGCGAATTGTTTCCAAGGTGCTGGTGAGTTTGTTGTCCGTTCAATTCGCCGTGCAGGCGCATCATGCGCTGCAGACGCAGTTTGACATCAGCCGAACGATCACCCTGACCGGTGAAATCTCGAAGATAGACTGGAGCAATCCCCATGTTCGGCTCTATCTTGCAGTCAAAGGAGAGAGCAAGACTGCGACTTGGGAGCTGTACATGGCGAGTCCGAACCAGCAAATGATGAATGGCTGGAAGATTGACACCTACCGGCCCGGTGATCACGTCAGCATCGACGTCTATCCAGCAAGAGACGGTTCGCGTGTCGGATACGCCAAGACAGTCAAGTTTTCGAAGATTCCCTGAGTGACCGGCCGTCTGAAGTACAGGAAGTGACGAATCGATCGGCGTGACGGTTCTCCAGGCCGCTGGACCGGTTGAAGCAAGCCGCACGCATCGAACCCCTCATTGATTCACGGCGTGAACTGCTGCGCGACGTCTGGCATGAATTTCGCGAAGCTATTCCGGGAGGATTGCTTAGGTGCTCAGGCTCCCAGCCCGGAGAGTGCTTCACTGATGCGAAGCATCGCCCAGACAGCTCACATGGAAATCTCTTTAGCTAGGCCGCCTCGACTGGTGCCCGCAGCGGCCTTCGCGTCCGCCGCACCAACTCGCGCGAGAGATGCCGGACGGCTCGAAAATAGCGTGCCTTCGCGGCGGGTACGGAGATGGAAAGCTGCCGCGCGGTGTCCACAATGTCACGCCCGTCGAAGGCCCGCAGGCGCAAGACATCCTGATTGGCAGGGTGCGGGGACGACATTGCGTCCTTGAGTATCCGGCTAGCCTCGCGCTCCTGATATTGCCGGTACGGCGAATCGCCCGCTGTGGCCGTCGCCAATTGCTCCAGTTGCTCCGCTTCAAAATAGGACAGCCGCGAGCGGGCTTCGCGCCGCCTCCGGCCGCGCACCTCATTGAGCGCAATGTTCATGAGCCAGGTCTTAAACTTGGCTTGAGCCCGGAAATCGGCGAAATGGATGAACGCCTTGGCTGCCGTTTCCTGCACGATGTCCGCGGCATCAACGTGATTGCTGACCATCCCCAGAACGAAGCGGTTCAGCGCCAGCAAGTTGGTTTGAAGCAAATCGGCGAATTCTTGTCGATTGGGCATCGGATTCCTGTTCTATTTGCCTACCAGGAGCGCTGGATGCATCCGGGTTGCCAGCGGTAAATGATTGATGAACCGACAGCGCCCTAGGCCGCGTGTCGAAGGAACGACATATTCGCCG
>JASIGB010000327.1:0-6038 GCA_030045355.1 Bryobacteraceae bacterium | reverse complement strand
CGCCCGCGAGCGCGAGGTTGGTATCGATCATCTTCAAGTCTTCGTCGCCACCCACCGGCGCGAGAAATACCCGCGCGCCGTCAATGCTGATTTCGAGCTGATGCGGAAACTCCAGGCCGGTGAGGTAACCGACGATGTTGCGCAGCAGAATCACGTTGAACTCGTAGTCGGCGTCCAGTGGGAAATTGTGATGGATCAGAATGCCGCCGCGCGTGCCGAGCGGCAGGCCCTCGATGTGCTCGCTTTGGGCCAGGTCCGGGGGCACCTGGACGATCTCGCTCACCGGCCGGGTTTTGGGATCGCCCACCGCGAGCGCGCTCACTTCGCGCGAAGCGGATAGATACGCTTCGAGCAGCGACGGCGACACGCGCAGAACTTCGGCGATGTTGTCAAAACCATTGCTTTCGTCGTCGGCGGGGAGCAGGGAGCTAACGTCTATTTTCAGATCCAGCAGATCGCGGATGGCGTTGGCGTATTCGGTGCGGTTGAGGCGGTGCAGGGGCGAGCGGCCGGGCTCGGGGTGCGCGGCGCTGGCTTTATCGAGCGAGGCTTCCAGGTACGTGATCAGGCCGTCGATTTTGGGCTGCTCGGGCCGCGGCATGCCCTGCGGGGGCATCATGCCGCCCCGCAGCTTGCGGATCACTTTTTCCCAGGTTTCGGCGTGATCGGCGGGATGGTCGATGTCCATCTTGTCGAGCATTAGCCCGGCGGTTTTGGCTTTTTCGTTGTGGCAGACGACGCAATACTGATTGATCAGTGCGTGTTGCGGAGAGGCTGGGGCGGTGTCTGCATGCAGGAGGCCCGCTCCCGCCAACACCAAACCACCTAATACCAAATCGGTGGCGATCCAGTGCGCGGAGAAACCACTTGGTCCAGGCAACCTACTCCCCCTTTGTCAGGTATATCGCAAACGGAGCCGCGTAGTCAAACGGAAGGTCCAATGTTTCGTATCAGATCCGCTGATTTCGCCACCCTGGACCACGCCCAAGATAATGACGACCCCCTGCCGGGTAAAGTAACGCGGCCCAAGAGAATCTGCATGCGACATCTCAGGGTCACCTGAAAATTGCCGAAAGTGTTGGTGTTGGACGCGGCACTGGCCAGTCACGTGCTCCCTGCACGCAAGGAGGCAATATGCGCGTGCTGCTCACCACCGATGGCTCCAAAGAGTCTCATGACGCCATGCGAGCCGGCGTCCGGCTGCTCGCGCCGCAGGATCGCGAACTGAACGTTTTGTACGTCGCACCCGCCGCCTGGCCCGGAACCGAAGCCCGCCTTTCGCGGCAGACCAAGCGCATTTTGCAAGAGGCCCAGCGGATTCTCACTGCGGAAGAATCGCGAGCCAGCGCGAATTGCCGCACCGGTTCGCCGGCGCGGGTGATCCTGCATGAATCGAAGAACTACGACGTGACCGTTCTGGGCGCGAAAGGCCGGGACGATCGCTCGCAGGGAGGGTTGGGCCCGGTCGCCAGCCGCCTGGTGGAACATGCCGACGGCTGCGTCCTCATCGGACGAACGCCTCCCCAGGACCGGCAACCACGCATCCTGGTTCCGGTGGATGGCTCGGACGGCTCAGACCAGGCGCTGGAGATGCTCTCTACATTTTTCGATCTGGAATCGGCCGATGTGACGCTGCTGCACGTGATCGAATCGCTGTGGCTGCCGGAAGATGAGAATGGCGAGCCGCAGGAGGGCTCGGATCAGGTAGCCCTCCAGCTTCGGTTGCAAGCCGAAGAGCTGCTGGCGCGAGCGCGCACCCGGATTTTGCCGTATCATCCGGGCGTCAGCACGCTTCTGCGCGAGGGCGTTCCGGCGAACGAAATCCTGAGTGCGGCGGATCAGGGGGATTATGACCTGGTGGTGGTGGGCGCCAGCGAAGCGAGCGATCTAAAGCATCAGGTGCTGGGCAGCGTGTCGAGCAGAATAGCCTGGAACGCGCCCTGCTCGGTGCTGCTGGTGCGCGTTCCCGAATAGAGGTTGCCATGGCTCGAAGGGATGCGTGGTTCGCCGCTGCTTCGGGCGCGATTTTGTTGATCGCGGCCTGCGAGCTGGTTCCGGTGCTGCGCCGCGAGGGAGCTCGTCCCCAACCGAATCCGGAGTTACCCTCGGGCGCTGTGGCGTTCGAGGTTGGCGATCCGCCAGCGCACGCGATCCGCCTCAGCTTCCTGCAGGGTGTTATATCCTTTCGAGCGGCAGGAGGGGACACCTGGGCGCGTGCGGAGCTGAACCGGCCGCTGGTGGAGGGGGACGCGCTGTGGGCTGACGTGGCGGACCGCGCGGAACTCGATCTGGCGTCCGCGGCCGTACGCATGGACGCAAGAACCAGCCTGGAGCTGCTGCGATTCAGCGATCGGGTTGCGCAAGCCAAGGTCACCGAAGGCGTGATCGGCGTCGCGGTACGGCGCGCCGAATCAAATGTGACGCTCGAAATCGACACGCCGAATGCCGCCGTCACGTTCCTGGCGCCGGGCGAGTATCGGTTGGACATCGAGCCGGACATGGATACCACGGTCATCACTGTCCGGAACGGCGAGGTTGAAGTGTCGGGTACGCATCTCGAGTTCCTGGTGCGTCCGGGCGAGCGCGTGCAGATCTCAGAACCCGACGCGATGGAGTACGGAAGAGCGGCGGCGCGGCGGGCCGATTCGTTCGATCGATTTTGCGAAAGCCGCGAGCGTTATGTGGAGCAGTCGATTTCGGCGCGCTATGTGGCTCCGGAAATGAATGGATATTACGACCTGGATGGCTCCGGCGCCTGGCACGAAGACGCGCGACTGGGTCCGGTGTGGGCTCCACGCGAACTGCCCGCGGATTGGACGCCGTATCGCTTCGGGCATTGGGACTGGATCGAGCCCTGGGGATGGACGTGGATCGACGACGCGCCGTGGGGATTCGCTCCGTTCCATTATGGACGCTGGGCATCTGTCGATGGAGCCTGGAGCTGGGTTCCGGGCGCGCGTGACATTCGCCCTGTGTATGCGCCGTCGCTGGTGATGTTCGCGAGAGAATCCCGCCGCGAGGCCGGGCTTGTGGCGTGGTTCCCATTAGGCCCGGGCGAAGCATACATCCCCGCGTATGACTGTAGCGCTGCGTACCTGGAGAACCTCAATCGGGCTGGCAAGCCAGCTCAGCGATACGCCAATCTGTCCGCGCACGGGGCGATAACCGCGGCGACGCGCAAGGCATTCCCGCGGGGCGAATTCTTCGGAGAGACGGAGCCGCTCACCGTCATCGCTGCAGCTCCCGTTGCGCCGGCCGCGGAGAACCTCGCGCCGCGCCGGGACCGTTTCGTCGTGCCGCCGCCGGAGCGAACTCAAACAACCACCGTGATTGGGCGGAAGGAGCCCGCACTTCGCCCGATCCCCTTCGAAATAAGACGGCGGTTGTTGAACGCTCATCCGGGCCGTCCGCTCTCGCCGCGGGAACTTGAAGCGCTGCGGCGCGCAACCGGGCAGGGGCCACGGACCGATGTGCGTCCCGCGCGGCTACAGGCTATTGCCGTGGCCGGCGAATGATCTCCACCGAGCACTGCGCGTGCAGCGCCACCGCTTCCGAGACGCTTCCCAGCAGGAAGCGGCTGACGCCGCGCCGCCCGTGTGAACCGACCACGATGAGTTCGGCGCCCCATTCGGCTGCTTCGCTCAAGATCAGCTCTTTGGGCGTGGCCGCAGGCACCGCGATGGTGCTGCTCGATTCCAGGCCCGCTCCCGACAGAATGGTTTCGGCCACGCAGACCGCTTGCTGCGCGCGCTGCATGTCCTTGCCGCGCAGCTCTTCCATTTTTTCGTGGCTGAAGTACGGAGGCTTTAGCAGCGGCGCCGAAGGCTCAATGACGCTCAAGATCCGAAACTCGGTGCCTTTAGGCCAGGGACGCTCGGCGACCGATCGCACCGTGGCTTTCGAACATTCCGATCCGTCAGTAGCCAGCAGGATTTTGAGCGGTTGGTTGTCGGGAGTGCGGCGCACGATTTCCACCGAGCAAGGCGCCAGACGCGCGACCGCCCGCGCCACGCCGCCCAGCAGGAACTGCAACACGCCGTGAGTGCCGTGCGCGCCGACGACCACGAAATCGGCAGCCGCGCCGGCCGCTTCGTTCACAATCGCTACCTTGGGATCGCCCGCCAGCACCGCCGTCGTGGTTTCAAGGCCGGCCTCACGGAAGTACTCGGCGGCCTGTTCCACGGTGTGCTCGCCGGCTTGGCGAAGCGCGTCTTCGAGATCGGGAACATCCCAGCCGTAAATCGGCTCGATCACAGTAATAACGCGCACCGTTGTGCCGGCAGGCCAGAGCCGGGCGGCCGCTTCACGGGCCGCCGTAACGCTCTCGTTCGATGAATCCACCGCCACCAGGATTTTCATACGATCATCTCCTCGATTGCTCACCTAGTAGCGGAACATCGCGGCTGCCACCGCAGCATTAGGCATCGCGTGGGTGGGCAGCGGATACACCGCGCCGCCTGAGAGCAGCGTTTCCACCGCGGCCACGTTCAACAGATCCTCGTTGTGCCAATTGACATGGCCGCCGAATATCTTGCCCTCGAAATTGCCGACGCGCCGACCGTTTTCGTCCAGGTACAGATCGCTGACGCGGCCTTCGGCGGCGGCGCGCAAAATGGCGTCCAGATCCATGGAGAAGCGCGCGGGCGCGAAGCGTTCCTTGTGCTCGGCGAGCCGCCGCTCGGCCCTTCGCTCGAAATCGAACAGGACTGCGTCACGCGCCTGGCGCAGGATCTGGGATGGCGACAGCGGTCCCCCGGCCGGAATGCTTTTCTCGGCCAAATGCGGGTAGCTATTCGCGGAGCGGTACGTGGCTACGTCTTCCTCCACTCCGGCCAGGACCAGCGGCGATTCCGATAGGCGCAGAACCTCGTTCACACCGCGATCCACGGCCTTGTAGAAATCGTGCAGGTGGGCGCGTTGGGCTTCGCGCCCATAGCCGGTTCCGAATGTAACGCCGCCCATGGCGCCGGTGGAGGGGCCGGCGGACGAACGATTCATCAGGTCGTGATCCGGCGCGTCGAAGTTCAATGCCTCATCCAGCGTCCGGGGCGTCCCTTTCGGCAGTTCGACCGGCGCGACGCCGGCCGAGGCGCACTCGAGCAGCGTCACGGCTTTCTTGCTGAGATCCAGCGCATAGATTTTTTCGGGCACTGCCAGAGACTTCAAAATGGGCCGAATCCAAAAACAGTCGCCGACCACGCAGGCCTGCGCGGGCGAGGGAGGAACCGGCAGCTCGAACTCGCGAAACACGCCTTGCGAACGAAAGATCGCCCGCGCGAAACCCGAGCCAGCGAGCGATCCTTCCTCATGTGTCAACTGATGCAGCGGTTCCAGCAGCTCTTCGATGAAGGGTGTGAGAATTCGGCGCGCGGCGAGCTTGCTCGCAGCTTCCTGCAGGTCCGTTTTGAGGATTGCGGCTGCCGGTTTGCCGGGTTCGCCCGGACGGTACGGCGGCAATATCACGGTTATGCACGGTCCCGCAGTACGGACTAAGTCCCGTATCGTCTCGGCGGTGAATCCATCGGCAGCGAATCTGGTTTCGGTCTTGGTATCAATCATGTTGTCCCCCGCCCTTTTTCCGGCACGCTTCTCGCCAATCCCGGCGTACGGAACTGGTTAAGGTTGGTTAGAAGGTTGCAAGTATTTCCGGTAAGGACTGGTGAGTCAAGCGCGAAACACCGCAGGGACGCTGGTGCGCAGCGTCGAATTACGCAGCCCGAGGAAATGAGGACCTGCTATGAACGACTTTGATATCAAAGCTGAAGTGAAGGAAGCGCTCGAATGGGAGCCTGCATTGGATGCTCGCGCCATCAACATTTCCGTGAGAGACGGCATCGTAACGCTGACCGGATCGGTTCCCACCTATCCGGAAAAGCACGCAGCCGAAAAGGCCGCTGGGCTGGTTCGCGCAGTGAAAGCCGTGGTTTGCGAATTGGTGGTCGCCCTGCCGCCAAGCAGCGCCAGAAGCGATCAGGACATAGCCCGCGCGGCCGCCGATGCGATTGCCTGGAACACGTTGCTTGCCAACACCAACATTC
>JASIGB010000326.1:0-13037 GCA_030045355.1 Bryobacteraceae bacterium | reverse complement strand
AGCGAGCGCACCGGATACCCGGCCGAAATCCTGGATGTGAACGCGAGCATCGAAGCCGACCTCGGCATCGATTCCATCAAGCGCGTCGAGATTTTAAGTTCCTATCAGCAGCTCTGTACCGCCGAAGAACAAACCAAATTGCAGGCCGTGATGGACAAGCTGATTGCCGCGCCCAGCCTGCGCGAAATCGCGAGCGTCATCGCCGCGGCACTGAGAGCTGCCGAAGCGGCCGTGCCGGCTACTCCCGCGCAGCCCCACGCCGAAATTCCTCGCTTCACGTTCGCGGCCGCAGATTGCCCGCGTCGAGGCATGCCAAAGCATTATCCCGGACGTGTATCGTTGATCACCGACGACGAAACCGGCATCGCCGCCGGCGTCGCGGAAACCTGGACGCGCGCCGGAGAAAAGGTAGTGCTGGTGCGGCACAGCAGGAACGGACCTTTGACCACGGACCAGGTCGTGACCGGCGACCTGACGAATGCCGTCATCGTGAAAGAACTGGTGCAGTTCGTCCGCGCCCGCCACGGCGCGATCGGTGCGCTGGTTCATCTGCTGCCGCTACGCATCGAAGCCGGCGATCCCCGCAGCAATCTCAAGGAATGGCGCGACCATCTCCAGCAGGACATCAAGTCGTTCTACGGGCTCTTGCAGACCTCTGAAAAGGACATCCGCCAGACTGGACCAGCCGGTGGAGCATTGATCGCCGTCGCCACCGGACGCGCTGGCGTATTCGGCTTACAGCCCGAAGTCGCCACACCACCCACACATCAGGGCGTCGCCGATTTCACCAAGACCGTCGCTCTCGAGTTCCCAGAAGCGCGCTGTAAGGTCGTCGATCTGGATTTGTCCGATCCGGTCGGCGTGTTGAAAGAGAAGCTGCTCGATGAACTCGGTTCCACCGACGACACGCTGCAAGTGGGACTCCCCGGCGATCGCCGTCTAACCGCGTTGATGCGCTGCGCCGATTTGAACGGTGAGCCGCGCCTTGCCATCGGCTCCGACTGGGTGTTCATGATTACCGGCGGCGCGCGCGGAATCACGGCCGAAATCGCGCGTCTGCTCGCCGAACGCTACCATCCCACGCTGGTCATCGCAGGCGCGACCGCACTGCCCGAAGCTCCCGAGCCAGCCGAAACCGCGAGCATCGCCGACAAGGACCGCCTGAAAGCAGTGGTCCTCCAGCAGCTGCGAGCCTCCGGCGCAAGCGTTCGCCCCGCCGACGTCGAAGTTTCCGTCCAGCGTTTGCTGAAGGAGCGCGAAATTCGCAGCACGTTGGACGCGCTGAAGCGCACCGGCGCGCGCGTCGAATACCACGGCGTCGACGTTCGCGAGGAAGCAGCCTTTGGCGCGGTGATCGATCAAGTGTATGCCCGCCACGGCCGATTGGACGTGGTGATCCATGGCGCGGGGATTATCGAGGACAAGCTCATTCGCGACAAGACGCCTGAATCGTTCGACCGCGTGGTGCACACCAAGGCCGACAGTGCTTACGTCCTGGAAAGAAAACTGCGGCCGGAGGGCTTGCGCTGTCTGCTGCTGATGTCTTCCATTACCGCCGCTTTCGGCAACCGCGGCCAGGCCGATTACGGCGCCGCGAACGGAATCATGAACGGCATGGCGATGCGCCTGGCGGGCGCCTGGCCCAGCCGCGTGGTATCCGTCAACTGGGGTCCCTGGGATCAGGCCAACATGGTGCCCGAGCACATCCGCAAGCAGTTCATGGCGCTGGGCATCGAAATCATCCCGCTGCGCGAAGGCAGCGAGGCCGCGCTGCGGGAAATCGAAACCGGCTCCTCGCGTGAGCCCGTGATCATCTTGGGTGGCGGTCCCTGGGGTAAGAACGCGCTCCCCGCCGGCCAAACTTATCTTCACGCGTTGGGAGATGCCAGGTGAGTGTTGCCGTCCAAGGCGATGTCGCGATCATCGGAATGTCGTGCCTGTACCCGGGCGCGGGCAGCTTGCAGCAGTTCTGGGAGAACATCGTCAACAAGGTGGACGCCATCTCCGACGCGCCCGAGGATTGGCACCCCGAGCTGTTCTACGATCCGGATTCCGGCGCCGATGACCGCTCCTACACCAAGCGCGGCGGCTTCCTGAAGGAGCTGGCGGAGTTCGACCCACTCGAATTCGGCGTTATGCCGGGTTCAGTGGA
The DNA here is from genome assembly GCA_030045355.1 of Bryobacteraceae bacterium. Taxonomy (GTDB): domain Bacteria; phylum Acidobacteriota; class Terriglobia; order Bryobacterales; family Bryobacteraceae; genus Palsa-89. The sequence continues at coordinate 10,885 of JASIGB010000326.1, read as the reverse complement.
GGGTTCGGCTGCCGATTCTTTCTTGTCGATCCGCACGGCCTCGGAAGCTCTGGCCGACGCAGGCTACGCGGACCCGCGCCGCATGGATCGCTTCCGCGAACGCACGGGCGTGATTCTCGGCTTCGGCGGATACATCAGCCGCGGCCACTCCACGGTGATCCAGCGCTGGGTATCCATCGACGCCACCATTCAGATCCTCAAACAGCTTCACCCCGAACACACGCCCGAAGAACTGGCGCTCATCCGCCAGAACTTGCGCGCCAGTATGCCGCATCTGACCACGGATAATCTGCCGGGCGCGGTGCCCAACATCGTGAGCGGCCGCATCGCTAACCGGCTGAACCTGATGGGGCCCACCTTCAACGTCGACGGCGCCTGCGCCTCTGCTTTCCTGGCGCTGGACATCGCGTGCCGCGAGTTGCTCACCGGGCGCTGCGACATGGCGCTGGCCGGAGGCGTGCACGCCGCCAACTCCTCGCCCATTCTGATCATTTTTTCTCAGATGAAGGGACTCTCGCGGAAGGGACAGATTCGTCCCTTCGATAGCGAAGCCGACGGAACGCTGCTTAGCGAGGGGGCGGGTTTCCTGGTGCTCAAGCGCCGCGAAGACGCCGAACGGGATCAGGACCGCGTTTATGCCGTCATTAAAGGCATGGGCGTATCGAGCGACGGCCGCGCGTTGGGCTTGCTCGCGCCACGGCCTGAAGGTGAAGAGCTGGCCATCCGGCGCGCCTACGAAATGGCCGGCATAGACCCTGTCACCATCGAGCTCATCGAAGGCCACGGTACCGCTACGCTCGTCGGCGACGCGACTGAACTGGAAGTTTTGAACCGCGTCTTCGGCAAGCGTGCCGGCGAGCTGCCGCGCTGCGCTTTGGGCTCGGTGAAATCCATGATCGGCCATTCCATCCCGGCTTCCGGAATGGCGAGCATCATCAAGACCGCGTTGTCGCTGTATCACAAGGTCCTCCCACCCACGCTGCATTGCGAGAAACCACACCCCAAGCTCGAAGCCGACACTAGCAACTTGTACATCAATACGGAGACGCGCCCCTGGATTCACGCGCATCGCGACCGTCCGCGCCGCGCCGGCGCCAACGCCTTCGGGTTCGGCGGCGTGAACTCGCACGCCGTGCTGGAAGAGTACCTTCCTGAGCCTCCCGCCACGCTGCTGCACCAACGCTGGGATAGCGAACTGTTCGCGCTGACGGCTTCCGATGCCGCCGGGCTCGCCGCCGAAGCACAGGCGCTCGGCCGCATGATCGCGGATTTTCCGGGCGAGCTTTCGCTCAAGGACCTGGCCTGGTCGGTCAACACCAAACCCTTCGGCCCCGAGCGGCTAGGCATCGTCGCTACCTCGCGCCAGGACTTGCTCGAGAAGCTGGAAAAAGCGGCCAAACGGTTAGCCGATCCCAAGTCGGCCAAAATCCGCCAAGCCGACGGCATCTATTATTTCCGCCAGCAGCTCGCCGCCGAAGGCAAGCTGGCTTTTGTCTTCCCCGGCGAGGGCGCGCAATACACCAACATGCTGGTGGACCTCTCCCTGCACTTCCCCGAGGTCCGGGAGGTGTTCGATTTCGCGGATCGCGCCTACCTGGACCATCCGCGCGGTTATTTGCCGAGCGAGCTGTTGGTGCCGCCGCCCCTGTTCTCTTCCTCCGAGCGTCTGTGGTCCATGGACCTGGGAACCGAAGCCGTGCTGTCAGCCAACGGCGCCATGTTCCGGCTGCTCGGCAACCTGGGCGTCCAGCCCGACATGATGGTGGGCCATAGCACGGGCGAACATACGGCTCTGGCCTCCGCCGAGGCCGTTCAGCTAGAGGACGAGCACGAGCTGACCGCGAGCATTCGCGCGGTGAACCGGATCTTCGAAGAGATGAAGTCGGAGAACCGGATCCCCGAATGCATGCTTCTAGCGGTCGGCGGCGCCGATCACCAGCATCTCGAAAAAATGGTGGCCGCAAGCGAAGGCCGCTTGTATCTCGCCATCGACAATTGCCCGAATCAAGTAGTGCTCTGCGGCGAGCCGGCGGCCATCGACGAAGTGCAGCGCGATCTCGCTTCCACTCCCGCCATCTGCCAGAAACTGCCTTTCGCGCGCGGCTACCATTCTCCCTGGTTCCGTGTGTTCAGCGAACGGCTGCAGGATTATTTCCGCGCCATGCGCATCGGCAAGCCCCGGTTGCCACTCTACTCCTGCGTCACCGCGGAACGTTTACCCGACGATCCTGACGAAATCCGCCAAATCGCCGCCAGCGGCTGGTCCAGAACCGTCCGCTTCCGGGAAGCTATCGAAAAGATGTACCAAGATGGCGCGCGCATCTTCCTGGAGGTCGGCCCGCGCGGCAATCTGAAGAGCTTCATCGAGGATGTGTTGCGCGGCAAGAACTATCTGGCCGTGGCTTCGAACGTCCAGCACCGCTCCGGGATTTTGCAACTGAACCATGCACTGGCCATACTATTCGCGCACGGAGTTCCGCTGCGGCTGGAGCATCTGTATAGCCGTCGCGATCCGCGCCCTGTCGATCCGAATGCCGTCCGCAAGCCCAAGACGCGCCTGAAACTCTGCATCGAACCACTTACGCTGCCGGCTGATTTCAAGCTCCCGCGCCGGGAACAACCCGCGCCAGCCGCGGCGCCCGCTGCTGCTCCCGCTGTCGAGGCGAAGGGGCGCAGTGCGAATGGACATGCTCCGCTCGCAGCCCCGATCACCCCCGTACCGGCCCTCGCTTTCGCGCCGCCGTCCCCCGCCAGCATATCTCCGGCGGTTTCGCCGCGCGGTTCGGTGATGGAGCGGCACTTCACCACCATGCAGCAGTTTCTCGCGATGCAGCAACAGGTAATGGCTGCGGCGCTAACTGGACGCACCCCACAACCGTCCGCCGTAGCGCCCCATGCACCAGCTCCCGCAGCGATCCCGGCGAAAGCCGCCGCGCCAGCACCGTCGCATCAGCAACTACCATTCATCACCCAAGTTCTCGAATTAGTTCCCGGCGTGCGCGCCCGCAGCATCTACCGCACAGCGCTCGAACCCCTCTACGAACATCACGCCCTCGGCCGGGATCTTTCGGTCGAAGACCCCGAATTAATCGGACACGCGGTCATTCCACTCACCGTCAGCATGGAAATCCTCTCCGAAGCCGCGGCTTTGCTGGAGCCCGGTAAGGTCGTCGTAGAGATGCGCGACATGCGCTCGCAGCGCTGGGTCGCGTTGGATCCTCCCTTCCCCGTGCTGGAGATGACGGCCACTCAGATCGAGCCTGGCGTAGTGCGTGTTGAAATGCGCGAGGCTGTGGAAGGCAAGGCCATCCGTCCTCTGTGGATGGAATCCACGGTGGTGTTCGCCGAGCGCTATCCCGCCGCTCCCGCTCCGCTTCCCTTCGAACTCCAGGAGCCCAAGATATCCAAGTGGAAGGAAGGCACTCTGTACCCCTGGGGCTTGTTCCATGGCCCCCGCCTGCGCGCTGTGATCCGGCTCGATCGCACCGGGACCAACGGCTGCACCGCCACCATGGAAATTCTGCGCCACGATCTGCTGCTGCTGGGAAAACCCGACCTGCGGTTCGTGATCGATCCGGTAACTCTCGATGCCGCCGGGCAGATCAGCGGATTCTGGTCTCTGGAGCAGGTGGATCCGACGTGTGACCTGTTCCCTTATCGCTTTCGCCGCCTCCAGTGCTTCTCCGCCATGCCTCCCGTCGGCACGCGCATCGAGAGCCGCGTGATTATCCACGAAATCACCGAGCGCGATCTGCGCTGCGACCTTGAAGTTCTCGATCTGTCCGGCCAGGTACTGTATCGTGTGGAAGACTGGACGGACCGCCGTTTCTTCCAGCCCCCCGATGTGAGGAATTTCCGCGCTGAACCGCGCGACGTCGTGCTCTCCACCGACACGCCCGAATTGGCCAATGGCCGCCCGGATACCACATGCGTGTGCCTGGATCGCTTCCCCGCCGGGTTTTTGCAGACCAGCTTCGGCGTTTGGGGGAAAATGGTCGCCGGCCTCATGCTGAGCCGTTCGGAGAAGAAGCATTGGGAGGAGATGAATCCCGCCGATCCTGCCCGTGCCGAATGGCTGCTCGTCCGTTGCGTAGCTAAAGATGCGGTGCGGCGCCTGATGACGCAAAGCCGCGGCATCAGCCTGTTTCCCGCCGACATCTTGATTGACGTCAATGCGCGAGGCGAGCTGATCGTGGGCGGAGGTTGGGTCACGCGCCTGGGTATCCAGCCCATCGTCTCGGCCGCCTACGATGGCGAAAGAGCCATCGCGATGGCATCGCTTCACCCCGGCGATCGCGTAGGAGTTTCCATGGCGCGCTGGGGTGGAACCAAGCGGGATGTCGCGGAAGACGACCTGTCCACCCAGTGCGCTAAACGTGCGCTCGCGGATGCGCTCAAGTACGTGCCCGAACGCTTGAGCATCGCGGGTTTCGATCTGGCAAGCGGGGCCGTTCGCGTCGCCGCTCCCGGCGCGGCAGTAGAATTTGTGGTCCCCACCAGCCGGCGGGGCGATTACATCTATGCCGCCTACTCAGGTCCCGCGACTGCCCACCGAGCGAATCTCGAACTCAGCCCCCAACGAAAGGGCGAATCTTAACTCATGCCAATCCGAACTCTTCTCCTCGGGCTGGACGGCGCTACCTTCACTATTCTCGATCGCATGGTCGAGAGCGGTGTGATGCCGCAGCTTGGTGCGCTTTGGGCCCGCGGCGCTCGCGCTCCCTTGCGAACCATCGTGCCTCCGCTGACGCCGCCCGCCTGGACTTCCCTGATGACCGGCCGCACGCCCGGCAACCACGGTGTCTTCGATTTCTTCCGCATGGAGTCCGCCGAAGACCGGCACCTCCGCTTTTTCACTTCGCACGACGTGAAAACGCCCACCATCTTTGACCTCGCCTCGCAGGCCGAATTGCGCGTCACCGCACTCAATTTTCCTTCCATGTTTCCGCCACCGCGCTTGAATGGCTATGTGGTCCCCGGTTGGGTGCCGTGGCGCCAGCTACGGCTGGCGTGTTGGCCGGAATCCTTGATGGACACTCTCAAAACCGTACCGGGCTTTAATCCGCGCGAACTCGCCATGGACATCAAACTCGAAGAGAAGACCACGGAGGGCTGCGCCGATCCCGAACAGTTCGGCCCCTGGATCGAGCTACACACGCGCCGCGAACGCAACTGGTTCGAGATCTTTCGCCATCTCACTGAACAAAATCCGAGCGACCTCACGGCCGTCCTGTTGGACGGCGTCGACAAGCTCCAGCATCTTTGCTGGCGTTTCCTGCGCCCCGAAGACGCCCGCCCGCTCGAACAGGAGTGGGAACACCAGACCCGCGCGCTGTGCATCGAATATTTCCGCAGCCTCGACGACCTGATCGGCCGCATGTGCGCCATTGCCGGCCCCGAAGCCACCGTGATCATGGCGTCAGACCACGGTTTCTGCTCCACGCGCCGCGTGTTCCATCTCAATTCGTGGCTGGAGAAGCAGGGCTATTTAAGATGGTCCGCCGAAGCAGCCCAGTGGGATACGGGCGGCGCTCTCCTGGGAGTCAGCCAGGTAGCCCGCCACACTTGGATGATCGATTGGCAGCGTACCACCGCCTTCGCCGCCACACCTACCAGCAATGGAATCTTCATTCATGGCGCTAAGAACGGTCACGGCGGCGTGCCCGCGGACGATTACGAATCCTTACGCGAGCGCCTGATCGGCGATTTGCTGAATTTCACCGATCCCGACACCAGGCAACCCGTAGTCGAACGCGTGGTGACCCGCGAAGAGGCTTTCTCGGGTCCCTTGGGCGATGTCGCGCCGGACCTGACGTTAGGTCTCACGGGCCACGCGAGCGTCTCGATTCTGCCTTCCAACGAAGTTCTGTCCTGGCGCGACGAGATCGCGGGCCAACACCATCCGGTAGGAATTTTTTCAGCCGCCGGCCCCGGCATTCCCGCGGGCCAAAACGCCAGCGAGCTCTCCATCCTCGATGTCGCGCCGCTGGTTCTGCACAGCCTTGGTCTTGCGGTCCCCGAAGAAATGCAAGGACGCGTTCCCGAGGAAATATACGATCCCGCCGCGCGGCAATCGGTGCGCCGCGGCGCCGTTGCGGCTTCCGCTTCGGCCGATACCACCCCCGCCGCGTTGAGCAGCGAAGACGAGCAGGCCATCCTGGAACGCCTGCGTGACTTGGGGTATATCGAGTAACCGGGATCTATGAACCGGCGCTCGCCAGATCCAATGGCTTTACCCCGCACCCAGGAGGTCCGCTGATGCAGCCGCAAATCGCCTCCCTGGCCGCACCCGCACCAGTGAGATCAGCCGGATTGTCTCGTATCATCTTGTACGGGATCGGCGAAATTCCCATCACCGGCAGCATGGTACTGTTCGGACTCTTCCTGCTCTTCTTTTACAACTCTGTATTGGGCCTGCCCGCCCCGCTCCTGGGCTTGGTCTCGGCCTTGGGATTGACGCTCGACGCCGTCATCGATCCGTTAATCGGATACCGCTCCGATCACAGCCGTCACCGGCTGGGCCGCCGGCGCTCTTACATGCTCCTCGGCGCTTGCACCATGGGACCGTGTTTCGCGGCGCTGTTCTTCCCGCCGCACGCTCTGAGCACCGGCCATGGACTGCTGCGCTGGTTTGCATGCATTTTGATCCTTTTTCGTATCACCACCGCAATTTATCGCATTCCATATTTGAGTCTGGGCGCCGAGCTGACGCAGGACTACGACCAGCGCACGGTCGTGAACGCCGTGCGTTCCATCTGCGGTTTGATTGGCGCTCTGGCCGCCGCCGCGCTCTCGTTTCTGCTCTTCTTCCGCCATAGCGCCTCCGGCATCGATCCCAAGCTCGATTATCAGAATTACGCCCGCATGGGCCTGGTGTTCGGCGCGCTGCTCACCGTCACCGGATTGGTCGCTTTCTTCGGCACCTCCGGGCACCAGGATCCCGGAGGCCACCAAGGCACCCTGCATATGCTCGGTTTTTACCGCGGCTTTCACCTGGCCCTCGCCAATCGCGCCTTCCGCTCCATCTGGCTCTCCTACACCGTGTTCTTTACCGCGGTGATCATCAACGCCGGACTGGCGGTTCATTTCTTCACCTGGTGCGCCCAGGTTCATCAAGCGGGCATTCTCAGCCTGGTGCAAGTGGCATTTGGGGTCGGGGCATGCGTTGGAATCGCATTATGGCTTGCGTTGGCACGCCACTATGAGAAACGAACCTGTTACGCCACCGGAATGCTGGGCACCGCCGTGATGCTCATCGCCGCCACCTACCTCATCGGACCCGGTAAGCCGCTCGGCATCGGCAAGGCTTGGCCGCTCATCGGTGGTTATGCCCTGGCGGGTGTTTTCGCCAGTGCCTTATGGGTGCTACCCGCGTCCATGCTCGCTGATGTCGCAGATCAGGATGAGCTGGTCACCGGTTCGCGCCGCGAAGGCGTCTTTTTCGGCATGCTGAATTTCGGCGAAAAAGTAGCCTCCGGCTTTGCCGTGCTCATCGGCGGATTCGTCCTCCAATATTACGTGCACCTGGCGGCCGGTTCGGCCGTTCAGTCCGCTCTCACCGCCAACCGTCTGGCGATCTTATATGGTGTGCTTCCCGGTGCGATGCTGATCGGATCCATCGCGCTCATTTCGCCCTATGCCCTGAACCGCGGAGCCACCGCGGGCATCCAACGCAAGCTGGCAGCGCAGGCCGCGGCGGATCAGGAATCATGACGCACGCATCACGCTGAACTCTCCCCAATCATGCGCGCTAACCCAAGCCCGGAGATAAACAGATGACGGAGTTGATCGTCGACCTTATCACGCTTGTTTTAGTGATCACGCCGATGGTGATCTCTTCAGCCATGGTGGTTGCCTTGACGTTTCTGGCGGGAGCCCGGTATTGGCAGTGGTATCACTGGCTGATCCTCGCGCCGGTGCTTTACTTCGCCTGGCTGTTGATTGCGCTGTGGCTGTGGGGCTTCACTTGCGCGCGACTTGGCCGCCGCCATCCCAAGCCTAGCCACGCCGTGTTTGAGCCCGGAAAAAGCAGCCCGGACGCCGATCCCGGGTTGATCACGGCCCTCTTCTGTTATTCTCTTTTCGCGGTCTTGAAGGCCCTGCCGATCGCGGGCGCGCTCGGCCATTCCGCCACTTTCGGGAATCTGTACCTGAGAGCCTATGCGCCATCGGCGCGCGTCGGCAAGCGGGCTCGTTTGTGGGGTTATCTTTACGACCCCGACCTTACCACTATCGGTGAAGGAGCGCTGGTCGGCGGCCGGGCGTCGATTGTCGCGCACGCGCAGTCGCCTCGCCTGGACGGAGCCATGGCTTTTATTACCGCCCCGATAACCATCGGCGATCGCGCCACCATTGGAGGCGAATCGCGCATCCCGCTCGGCTGTGTGATCGGCCATGACGCAGTGATCGAGCCCGGCTCCATTTTGGAACCTTTCACCATCGTTCCGGCCAACGAATTTTGGGGCGGACATCCGGCCCGTTTTCTGCGCCATCGGGACGGCGCCGCTCCCGTGGAAACACCCGCTGCAACAGCGGCCGCCGACACCACTCCAGTCGGCCCCAACATTCGCCGTCTCGTCATCGAAGCGCTGAACATTCCCGAAGGCGAACAGTCCGGCGATTTTTCGCAGGCCAACTGCGCGAACTGGGATTCCCTCGGTCAAATCGCTATCGCCGCCGCCATCTACTCCCGCTACGGCGCTCCCGTGGACGCAGCCGACGTGCTACGAATCCGCAGCCTCGCCGATGTCGCGCAATTAGCCGAGGGAAGGAAGCTCGCCAGTCAAGGCACCATCGTACCGACACAGCACGAAGTTCCGGAAGCCGTCACATTGCCAAACGATTTGGACATGCTGCCGTTGCTCGATCCGGCTGAAGCCACGCGCGCGCTGGCCGCGCGTTTCGAGCAGACCTCCGGCGGCAAACCCATTCGCGTCGTCATGGCCGCCAGTTTCACGCTGCATGCCATCGCCGCCCCGCTCAAGCTCTGGGGCCGCGCATTCGGTTTCCAGATCGAGCCGGTCTTCGCCGAATACAACCAGATCCTCCAGGCTTTGCTCGATCGCGAGGGGCCCTTCTACGCTAACCCCGACGGGATCAACCTAGTGCTGACGCGTCCGGAAGATCTGGCCGCTCACGCTTCCGGCGGTTTGCTGGACAGTTTGCTCGCAGCGCTGGAAAATTTCGCCGCGCAGCCGTCCGGTCAATTAATGGTCGGCACGCTACCACCCCTGGTTTCCGCCTTCAGCGCCGCCGATTCCGTGGGTTCGATCCGGGCACGCTGGCAAGAAGTGGCGGAAGGGCTCCCGGGCGTCGAGCTGCTCGATTTTTCCGGCGTCGTGGAGCGCCTCGGCGTCGCAAACTCGCGGTCCAATCAAAGCGAAATCCTGACGCGCGGTCCGTATTCTCCACAGGTGTACCGCGACCTCGCCATCGAGCTGGTTAGGCGGATCCGCTCGTCTCGCCGCAGCCCGTCGAAAGTCTTGGCGCTCGATTGCGACAACACGCTGTGGGGCGGGGTAGTCGGCGAAGTGGGTTTGGAAGGCATCGAACTCGGCTCCGACGGCGCCGGCCGCGGCTTTCAGATGTTCCAGCGCCACATCCAGCGTCTGAAAGAACGCGGATTATTACTTGTCATAGTCAGCAAGAATGAGGAGCGCGACGTGCGCGACGTTTTCGAGCGCCATCCGGAAATGATCCTGAGGCCCTCCGATATCGCCGCCTGGCGCGTCAACTGGATGCCGAAGTCCGAGAATTTGCGTTCGTTGGCCGCGGAATTGAACGTCGGCATCGATTCGTTCGTTTTCCTGGATGACGACCCGTTCGTGCGCAACGAAGTCCAATCTTCGCTTCCCCAAGTGCACGTTGTCCCGCTCCCGCCCGATCCCGCCGAGTACTGTGAAACGCTCTCGCGGCTTTGGCTGTTCGACGCCGCCAAGGTCACCGACGAGGACGCCTCTCGCACGCGCATGATCCAGGAGGAAGGCGTCCGCCAACGTGAACTGAACGAGGCTCCCAGCCTGGAAGGCTTTCTGGCAAGTCTGCAGCTTCGCGTGGACATCAATCACGCGGGCAACGAGGAATGGCCGCGCGTCGCCCAGCTCACCCAGCGTACCAATCAGTTCAACCTTTCGCTCAAACGGCGCACCGTCGGCGAGATGCGGGCGCTCGGCTCGGATGCGGCTGTCCTCACTCTGCGGGCCAGTGACCGTTTCGGCGAATACGGCCTCGTGGGGGTCTGCGCGATCCGGCCCCAAGCAGGCTATTCCGAGATCGACACCCTCCTGATGAGCTGCCGGGTTCTCGGCCGCGGCGTAGAAGACGCCTTCCTCTATGCCATGGGCGAAACCGGCCGTCTGCAGGGCGCCACAAAGCTCGTCGCCCCCTTCGTCAAAGGTCCGCGCAACGCACAGGTGAAGGACTTTCTGTTGCGGAGCGGGTTCACTGAGACCTCGCCTCATCAGTGGGAGATCTCCATCTCGGAGATTCGCCCTCTTCCTCCGCACGTCGAACTACACGCGCCCGAAATTGCGGCTCAAGCAGCGCAAACAAGTACTATTTAGGCAAGTACTTACGGGATGTTTGTAAACATAGTTATAGTACGGTTCAGGGTTGTCACGCTCCAGCTTCCTCGGTAACATTTTGCTAGCTCTTGATTTAAAACACGAGGACCAAATAATGCTTAAAGAGGACAGCTCCCCCCGTTCCCTAACCTCGCGGGCGGCGGCGTTACGCGCCAGTGCGCTTGCGATTTCCGTCTGCTTCGCGTGCCTTCAGACAGCCGCCGCAGCCACGCTCTCCATCGTGCCCACCTCGCCGGAAGTCAACGTCGGCTCCACAACTTCGGTGGATCTCGATATCAGCGGGCTGGGAAGCGGTACGGCGC
>JASIGB010000325.1:0-3487 GCA_030045355.1 Bryobacteraceae bacterium | reverse complement strand
GCGGGTGGAACGTGCGGGAATGAGCGCCGCCGCAGCGCGCGGCAATCGGTCGCACAGCATCATCGGCGCAAGCAGGGATGCTATAGTGGGAATGCCTTCCTGCTGTCCTCCGGGCCCGTAGCTCAGTTGGTTAGAGCGCTACCTTGACACGGTAGAGGTCACAGATTCGAGTTCTGTCGGGCCCACCACTGAGAAGTTACCCCCTTCGACATTCCGAACAATTCCGCAAAATTGCCGAGGCGAGCCCTCAATGTAGACCTACTCGTCCTGAAGCCCACCTTGCGAACGCCACCGTGATCGCGCTCTTGTCATCGGAATCGGCCGAGTACGTCCTCAGCCGCGGGTGAATTCAGAAAGCGCCTGCAGCTTCTTCCAGGCCGCGCCGGAATCGATGGATTCACTCGCGCGCCGCATGGCTTCGAGTGGGCTGTCCGCGATTCCCGCCACCATCAGCGCGGCCGCGCTGTTTACCAGAACGATATCGAGCTGAGCGCCGCGTTCGCCTTGCAAAACCGCTCGCGCGATTTGAGCATTCCGCGCGCGATCGCCGCCGCGTAACTCCGCGATCGCGGCCGGTTCGACGCCGAAATCCGCTGGCGTCCATTCGAACGAACGAACATCGGATCCAGCGATCTCGAAAACCAGAGTCGCCCCCGTGGTGGTGATTTCGTCCAGGCCGTCGCTCCCGTGCACCACGAACGCGCGTTCCGATCCGAGCCCGGCGAGCGCATGCGCCATCAGCCCGGCTGCGTGCGCCGACGGTGCGCCGATCAATTGCCGTGTCGCGCCCGCGGGGTTGGTGAGCGGTCCCAGCAGGTTGAACACGGTCCGCATCTTCAGCTCCGCGCGCGCCGGCTGCGCGTGCTTCATGGCCGGATGCAGCAGCGGAGCGAAAAGAAACCCGATGCCGATTGCACGGATCGCTTGCGCCACTCGCTCGGGCGTCTGTGAGACCTGGACGCCGAGTTCTTCCAGGATGTCGGCGCTGCCGCAGTGCGAGGAAAACGACCGGTTCCCGTGTTTGGCCACGCGCGCGCCCGCTCCCGCCACCACGAACGCCGCCACGGTCGAAATGTTGAACGTCGCGCCCGCGCCGCCGCCCGACCCGCAGGTATCGAGCAATGGTTCCGGGTCCACGCAGGCCTCGACGCGAACGGTCTTCTCGCGCATCGCGCGCGCGAAGCCGAGCAGCTCTTCAGGGGTTTCGCCTTTCATCCGCAGTCCCATCAGAAACGCGGAAATCTGTGGCGCCGTGGCCTCGCCGCCAAGGATGGCGAGCATCGCGCCGCGAGCTTCTTCGGCGGATAGGTCCTCGCCCGCGGCAATCTTGTGAAGAAACGGCAAAAGCATTGGCAAGCTTTGGATTCACGTTACCATGAACAGAGGGAATGGACCTATGAGGCTCGCCTCCGCCTTCGTTTGTCTGCTGATGATCTCGTTGTTCGCACAGGAGCATCCGCCGCAGCATCCCGCGGCCGCTCCAGAGAACAAGACTCCTACCGCACCGGCGGCGCCGCCGGTCGAGAAAACGTCCGTCACCAAGCACTCGATTCAGATCAACGGAAAAACGCTGGCTTACACCGCAACCGCCGGCAATCTAATCCTGAACAAAAACGACAAACCCTGGGCCAGCATGTTTTACGTTGCCTACACGCGCGACAATGCAGGCGATGTTGCGAAGCGGCCCATCACGTTCGCCTTCAACGGCGGTCCCGGGTCATCATCGGTATGGCTGCACCTGGGCGCGCTGGGACCGATGAGGGTGGAGATGGCGCCCGAGGGAGAGCAGCCCAAGCCGCCCTATCATTTGATCGACAACGACGACACGGCGCTCGAATTCAGCGATCTGGTGTTCATCGATCCGGTAACCACCGGGTTCAGCCGCCCGGCGCCTGGCGTGGAAGGCAAGGAGTTCCACGGCTTCGACGGCGACCTGGAATCGGTTTCCGAATTCATCCGGCTGTATCTCACGCGCTATGAGCGCTGGGGGTCGCCGAAATTTCTCGCCGGGGAAAGTTACGGCACCACGCGCGCAGCCGCGCTATCCGACCGGTTGCTCGAAGACGAGGGCATATATCTGAACGGCATCACGCTGATTTCGTCGGTGCTGAATTTCGAAACGCTTTCCTTCGCACCGGGCAACGATCTGGCCTATGCGCTGTTCCTGCCGAGCTTCACGGCCGCGGCATGGTATCACAAGAAGCTGCCCAAGGATTTGCAGGCCAGCCTCGAAAAAGCCATTGGTGAATCGCGGAAATTCGCCGGCGGCGATTACAGCGCGGCGCTGATGAAAGGCGATAAACTGACGGCGGCCGATCGCGCGAACGTGGCGCAGGAGCTCGCGCGGCTCACCGGGCTGCCCGAATCGTACGTGGTCCAGTGCAATCTTCGGATTTCGGAATCGCGTTTCACCAAGGAACTGCTGCGCGAGGAGCGCAAAACCATCGGCCGCTACGACAGCCGCCTGGAAGGCGAGGATCTGGACGCGGCGGGCGACCGTCCCGAGTACGACCCCAGCTACGCGTCGGTACAGGGCGTCTACACCGCGATGTTCAACAACTACGTGCGGACGGATTTAAAATTCGACAGCGATCTGCCGTACCAGGTGCTCACCGACAAAGTGCAGCCCTGGAGTTACGATCATTTCCAGAACCGCTACGTGAACGTGGCCGAGATGCTGCGCCAGGCCATGACGCAGAATCCGAGTCTGAAGGTGATGATCGCGAACGGATATTACGACCTGGCCACGCCGTTCTTCGCCACCGAATACACGGTGAATCACATTGGCCTCGAACCGGCGTTGAGCAATCACATCAGCCTGACGTATTGCGACGCCGGTCACATGCTGTATACGAAGAAAACTTGCCTGGACAGCTTGCACGGCGCCATGGCGGACTTTTATGAGAAAGCCGTTCCCGCGGCGCCGTAACGGGCGTCGAGCCTAAGCGATCCCTTTCTTGTACAGCACCAGCAGCTTCGCCCAGGCTTTCTCCGCCTCCGGCTTGTCGTAGGTGGGCGTGCCGTCCGCCTGTTTGGGCATATCGGGAACGCACCAGCCGTGGAAGCAGGTTTCGTAGACTTCGATCTCTGCCGGGTTGTTGGCCGCGATGAAGGCTTCCTTTAATTTGTCCTTGTCGGTGGGACTACGCGCGTCGTCACTGTGCGCGATTCCGAAATACATTTTCGCTTTGATCTTCGGCGCGAGCAGATGCGGGCTGTCGGGTTTATCGCTCACCAATCCGCCGCCATGGAAGGAGCCGCCGGCACCCACGCGATCGGGAATTGTGGCTGCCGTGCGCATCACCAGCGCGCCGCCCATGCAATAGCCTTGCGTGCCGATTTTCTTCTTCGTGTTCACTTGCTTTTGATCGTCGAGGAACGCGATGTAAGCTTGCGCATCCATTTCGCAGTGGCCCGCCGCGTTCACCGACGCCATCAACGGCCGGATCTTGCCGCCTTCCTTGCCGAAGTCGACGGTGGAAGCGTC
>JASIGB010000032.1:0-4456 GCA_030045355.1 Bryobacteraceae bacterium | reverse complement strand
TTGCATACAATGGTCCCAACGCCTGCCGCCGCGATCGCGCGCCGGGCTCGATCAGAATGCACGAAACTAAAACCCTGGCTTCCTGGATCGTCCAAAGCCGCCTCGAAGACATTCCAGAAGACGTTCGCCGCGAGTCGCTGCGCGCCATCTTGAATTACGTCGGCTGCGCGCTCGGCGGCAGCCCCGATGCGGCCGTGACCAATGCGATGTGCGCCTTCGCGCCGTTCTTCGGCCCGCCCTCGGCGCGCATTCTCGGCCGTCTGGAGCGCGTCGATCCGCTGCACGCGGCGTTGATGAACGGCATCAGCTCGCACGTCTACGATTACGATGACACCACGCCCAAGAACTACATCCACCCCAGCTCTCCCGTGGCCTCCGCGCTTTTCTCCTATGCCAGCGCGCACAAGGTCAACGGACGCGACTTCGTGCACGCGTTCATTCTGGGCTTTGAAGCCGAATCGCGCATCGGCAACTCCGTTTATCCGGCGCACTACGACGTCGGCTGGCACATCACCGGAACCGCGGGCGTGTTCGGCGCCGCGGCGGCGATCGGCAAACTGATCGGATTGTCCGAACAGCAGATGATCTGGGCCATCGGACTCGCCGCCACGCAGGCCGCGGGTCTGCGCGAGATGTTCGGCTCCATGGCCAAGGCGCTGCACCCGGGCCGCGCCGCGCAGAACGGTTATGCCTCCGCGTTGCTGGCGCAGGCTGGATTCACAGCGGGCGAATGCAGTCTGGAAGCGCCGCGCGGATTCGCGGCGGTGCAGGCAGCGCACTACGATTTATCAAAAATCACCGCCAACCTGGGCGTCGACTTTGATCTCCGCGCCAACACCTATAAACCATTTCCCTGCGGAATTGTGAACCACCCCGCGATCGACGGCACCGTCCAAATTCACGACCAATTTCATCCGGCGCCCGAGTCCATCCGTGCCGTTCGCCTGCGCGTGGCGCCGCTGGTGCTCGACCTGTGCAATCAGCAGAACATCACGCGCGGATTGCAAGGCAAGTTTTCCGTCTATCACGGGGCGGCTGTCGGACTCGTTCGCGGCAAGGCGGGTATCGCCGAGTATACGGACCAAGCCGTGAACGATCCCGCGATCAAACGCGTCCGCGAAAGCGTGACCGCGGTGGGAGACGCGAGCCTCACTGAAGACCAGGCGAACATCGACGTGGAGCTATCCGACGGCCAAATACTCAACCGATTTGTCGAGCAATCCCTCGGCAACATCCATCGCCCCATGTCCAACCGGCAGCTCGAAGACAAATTTCGCGACCAGGCCGTGCTCGCCATCCCCGCCGATCGAGTGGAGCGCGCCATCGAGCTGTGCTGGCGCATCGGCGAACTGGGCGACGTCAACGACCTCATCGCCGTCGCTGTTCCATGAAGCTTCTTGCCCTTTGCGCGTTGTTCGCTGCATCGCTCTCGGCCGAGGTCAGTGAAGTGCGCTTCCCGCTCGGCGCGGGCGGTGTTGGATTCCTGCCGCTGTTCGTCATGCAGAAGTACGGCCTCATCGAAAAATATGCCAAGCAGGCCGGAGTTACTGTCCATGTGCGCTGGATCAACATCGGCGGCCCATCCGTCATGAACGACGCGCTGCTTTCGGGATCCGCCGACTTCATCGCCGCGGGACCGCCCGCCTTCCTGACGCTTTGGGATCGCACTCGCAATTCGGTCAAGGTGGAAGGCGTCGCGGCCATGACCTCGCTGCCGATGGTCCTCAACACGCGCTCGCCGGGCTTGAAGACGCTGGATCAAATCTCGGAACGCGACCGCATCGCTGTCACCGCCATCAAGGTCTCCATCCCTTCGATCATCATGCAAATGTACGCGCGCCAGAAATATGGCCGCGCGCAGGTCTATCGCTTCGACAAATACACCGTCACGATGACTCACCCCGACGGCGTCGTCGCCATGCTCTCGGGCTCGGGCGCCATCGACGCTCACTTCACCTCGCCTCCTTTTTCCGAGCGCGAGCTCCAGGATCGCCACGTTCACACCATTATGACCAGCGACGACGTTATGGGAGGGTCGACCACTTTCACCATGGTCTCGACTACCGCGCGATTTCGCGAACAGAATCCCAAGATCTACAGAGCCGTTTTGGAAGCCCTGGAAGAAGCCAACCGCAGGATTGTCGCGGACAGGAAAACGGCGGCCGAGATCCTGCTCGCTTCCACCGGTGGAGAGAAGGGATTCACCGTGAACGAAATTGTCGAAGTGCTCAACGACCGCCAAGTGAAATTCACCACCACTCCCGAGAATGTCAGCAAATACGCCTCCTTCATGCATCAGGTCGGATCCATCCGTAACCAGCCCTCTTCCTGGAAGGATCTGTTTTTTCCGGAAATCCACGGAGCGCCGGGAACCTGATGCTATCGGTTCGCGGGGTAACTCTCCAATACCAGTCCCACAATCAATTAGTAACTGCTACCTTCCGGGTAAGCTTCGATGTCGCCGAATCCGATCGGTTCGTAGTCCTCGGACCCTCCGGCTGCGGAAAATCAACCCTGTTAAAGGCCGTCGGCGGCTTCATCCATCCTACGGAAGGTGAAATTCTCCTGGACGGCGCGCGAGTGAGATCGCCCGCGCCCGATCGCGTATTTGTCTTCCAGGAGTTCGACCAGCTTCTACCCTGGAAAACAGTCAAGGACAATATTGTTTTCGCTCTAACCGCCAGCGGCAAACTGCCCCGCCGTCCCGCCGAGGAACGTGCCGCGCGTCTCCTTCAGAAGGTCAAGCTGGCGGAATTTGCCTCCAGCTTCCCGCACACTCTCTCCGGAGGGATGAAGCAACGTGCCGCCATTGCCCGGGCCCTGGCCATGGAACCCCGGATTTTACTGATGGACGAGCCCTTCGCCGCGCTCGACGCTCTCACTCGCGCCCAAATGCAGGACGAGTTACTCCAGCTCTGGAAGGAAACTCATTTCACCGTCCTCTTCGTCACTCATTCGATCTCCGAGGCTCTGCGCATCGGCACTCGCATTCTCGTCCTCAGCGCCCATCCCGGCCAGGTGAAAGCCGAATTGAATGGCCGCGAGTGCGACGAAGCCCAACTCCGGGAGTTGCTCGCCAATGCGTAATGCGTTCCGTAAAACCGCGCTGCTGGTCGTTCTCGCGCTGATCTGGGAACTTTACGCCCGCTGGCTCAGCAATCCGCTCGTGTTTCCCACGTTTTTGGACACGGTCAAAGCTCTTTTATCCGGCATCGCTTCGGGCGAACTGCCGCGCGCCGCCACTTACACCTTTCAGTTACTCATCGAAGGCTATTTCGCGGGTCTGGTTGCCGCCGCCTTATTGACTGCCTTCGCCAGCGCCACGCGCATCGGCGCCGACTTACTCGAATTGCTGACCTCCATGTTCAACCCCCTCCCCGCCATCGCGCTCCTTCCACTCGCGCTCATCTGGTTCGGACTGGGCAACGGCAGCATCATTTTCGTCCTGATTCACGCCGTCCTTTGGGCCGTCGCGCTTAACACCTACTCCGGCTTCCGCGCCGTTAGCCCGACGCTACGCATGGTGGGGCAGAATTACGGCCTCTCAAAAATCGGTTACGTGCTGCGCATCCTGATCCCGGGCGCGTTCCCCAGCATTCTCACCGGGCTCAAAGTCGGCTGGGCGTTCGCTTGGCGCACGCTAATCGCCGCTGAGTTGGTTTTCGGAGTCAGCTCCGGCTCTGGAGGACTGGGCTGGTACATTTTCGAAGAAAAAAACCAGCTCCTGATCCCGAACGTCTTCGCTGGTCTGCTCACGGTCATCCTCTTTGGCCTCTTGGTCGAAAACCTGATTTTCCGCACCATCGAGAACCGCACCACGCGCCGCTGGGGCATGCAGCAGTGATATAGACTATAGCCAATGAAAACCACGCTGCTTGCCCTTTCCTTCGCGGCCCTTGCCACGTTCGCCTATGCGCAGGCTCCGCAACCCGACTTCAGCAAAGTGGAGATCAAGACCACCAAGATCAGCGACAACTTCTACACGCTCGAAGGCCAGGGCGGCACCATCGGCGTTCTGGTTGGACCGGATGGCGTCTTCATGGTCGATTCCCAATTCGCGCCGCTGTCGGAAAAAATCGCCGCCGCCATCCATCAGATTTCCGACAAGCCCATTCGCTTCCTGGTGAACACGCACGTGCACGGCGATCACACCGGCGGCAACGCGAATTTCGCGGCCATGGGCGCCACCATTTTCGCGCGCGATGAACTGCGCTATCGCCTGATCCATCCTTCGCCCGCGGCGAACGGTACGCCCGGTGTTTCCGCACCCGCCGCCGCGCTCCCCGTGGTGACATACGAAGGCCCCGTGACGTTTCACATGGATGGCGAAGTGGTGCACCTCATCCCCATTCGCCGCGCCCATACCGACGGAGACACGCTGGTGCAGTTCGTCCGCAATGACGTTCTGATGACCGGCGATTATTTCCGTTCCATCCAGTTCCCCAACATCGACCGC
>JASIGB010000324.1:0-3392 GCA_030045355.1 Bryobacteraceae bacterium | reverse complement strand
CCAAGGCGTCGCAATGCTTTTTGACCAGGTCGTGCAAACCGTGGCCTTCGCCGCCTAAGACGAATACGGTGGGAGCGGTGTAGCCGGTTTCGGCATAGAGCTGGCCGCCGCGCTCGTCCAGACCATAAATCCAAAAGCCGGCTTTCTTCAGTTCTTCGAGCGTCAGGTTGATGTTTCCTACGCGCACTACGGGCAGGTGTTCGAGCGCCCCGGCCGCGGCCTTGGCGACGGTCTCCGTCAATCCGGCGGCCCGGCGTTCCGGAACGATAACGGCGTTCGCTCCGGCGGCGTGCGCGCTGCGGACAATCGCACCGAGATTATGCGGGTCTTCCACGCCGTCCAACACAATCAGCAGGCGCGCGCCGGGAAGAACCTGGCTCAAATCCGCGTAGGAGTGCGCGGCGCCCACCGCGACTACGCCCTGGTGGGCGGCCGAATTCGCCAGGCGATCCAATGCCTCGCGCGGCTCAAAACGCAGGGCGATGGAGCGCTCGCGCGCCAGGTCGATGATTTCCTGCAAGCGCGGCCCGCCGGCGCCGCGCGCCACCAAGACGCGGTCAAACGCGCGTCGGGCCAGGAGGGCTTCGCGGACCGGATGGATTCCGGCGATCACGGGACTTGGCAGCGGGCGCGCATTTTTTTCTTCGGTCTCCGGCGGGGGCGGCTGCCTGGGAGGATGCCGGCGCGTGGCGATGGGTGCGGAACGCTTCGTAGACTTCAGTGTAAAAAAATCGTCGAGAATTGTTCAATGGTCTGCTAAAATGTCGGAAGCATGCGCGAGCCGGCCGCCGGAGGACTTGGTCCGGAGATTCCCGATAAGCTATATTTCCGCATCGGCGAGGTCAGCCGCCTAGCGGGAATCAAGCCTTACGTCCTGCGTTTCTGGGAGACGGAGTTTTCCTCGCTGGGACCGAAGAAGTCGGGTAAGGGGCATCGCCTGTACCGGCGCAAGGACGTGGAGCTGGTCCTGGAGATCAAGCAATTGCTCTACGAAAAGCGCTACACCATTGAGGGCGCGCGAAAGTATTTAGATTCCCGCGCGCGAGAAGCGGCTCCGCGATCCAGCGAGACGGCGGGGAAACTCATGCGCCAAGAAGCGATGTTCGGCGAAGCGGGTCCGGCGCTCGAAGCCATCCGGAAAGAACTCGCTGAAATCCTAGAATTGCTTAGCTAGATGACCTGCTGAGCCAGCGCTTCGCTCAGCCAAATCCCACTCTCATACAAGCGCTCCTTGCGCCGATAAGCCAATTAAAAGCGAGCGTTATGACGCACCCCGCGCCTCGCGTAGAACCCGATGCATGGATCGGTGCGCCGGTTTGATCGCCGGCTGCCGCTCCGGGAAGGATGGCATGATCCGGCTCACGCGCATCAATCGCGTTCCGTTGGTTCTCAACTCGGATCTGATCGAGCATGTGGAGGCGACGCCGGATACCGTGATCACGCTGACCAGCGGTCAGAAACTAGTGGTTCTGGAATCGGCCGAGGAGGTGATTGAAAAGGTCATCGAGTTTCGCCGCGCGATCGCGCAGCCACCGGCGCTGGCTGCCCGGTGAGAGGATGGATGGCTCCTCACGACCAGTTCCACGCAAGTAGAACCATATGGCCACTTCAGCCCAGCCTGTGACCAGCGCCGCCCAGGCGCGCGCGGTCCCTTCCAAACCCAAGCTTCTGCGTCCCGATGCCGCTACCTTCGCCGGGTTGATCTTGGCCTTTGGCGGGATTTTGGGCGGATTGATCATGGAAGGCGGCAAGCTGAGGGACGTCGCGCAGATTACCGCCGCGATGATTGTCTTGGGGGGCACCTGCGGCGCGGTGATGGTCAGCACGCCGACGCGCATGTTGGCGGCCGCGGTGCGGCGGCTGGGGCACGTGATTGTGGACCCAGGGCAGCCCCCCGAAGCCGTGATCGACGAATTGATTCGCTACGCCACTGCGGCGCGGCGCAATGGCCTGGTGTCGCTCGAAAACGACGCCATGCAGATTCGGAATCCGTTCCTGCAAAAGGCGCTGATGCTGGCCGTGGACGGAACGGACCTACAGGAAATCCGCGGCATGATGCAACTCGAAATCGAGCTGGCCGAGCGCCAGGCCTTTGCCGAAGCCAGGGTATTTGAAGCCGCGGGCGGCTATTCGCCCACCATCGGAATTATCGGCGCCGTGCTGGGCCTGATCCAGGTAATGAAGAACTTGGCCAACATCGACGAGGTGGGGCACGGCATCGCCGTGGCCTTCGTCGCCACCGTGTACGGCGTGGGATTGGCGAACATCGTGCTGCTGCCGGCCGCGACCAAGATCAAGGCGCGGGTCGACAATGAAACGGCGCTGAAGGAGATGATGCTCGAAGGAGTGGTGGGGATCGTGGAGGGAATGAACCCCAAGATCATTCGTCAGAAGCTGGAAGCTTACCAACACAATCGGAAGAAGGCGGCGATCCCCGCTGCCACGCCGCGTCCTCTAGCGTAGGAAACGTCAGCATGCGCAAAGTTCGACAGCCCGGCCCCAGTCACGAGCGCTGGCTGGTTTCTTACGCCGATTTCATTACGCTGCTGTTCGCGTTCTTCGTGGTCATGTTCGCCACCGCGCAAACCGACAACGCCAAGGCGCGAGCCGTGTCCGAATCGGTCACCAAGGCCTTGCAAGGCGGCGACTCGTTCAAGGCCGCATTCGCCATGCTGCTGGGCGGTACGCGCGATGCGCATGGGCACGGTATTGCGCAGCGTCCGGCGCCGCCGGGTCAAAAGTTGAGCGTCGGCGATAACAACGGCCTGACTTTAGCTCAGCTGATGCCGGTGTTGACGCAGGCGCTACAGCAGGAGATCCAAAGCGGACGGCTGTCTCTCCGCATGACCGGCCGCGGCCTCACCATCAGCTTCACGCAAACCGCGCTGTTTCCTTCCGGCGAGGACGAGATCGCACCCGATTTCTATCCCACAATCCAAAAGATCTCCGACGCGATGAACCAGGTAAAGAATCCGGCGCGGGCGGAGGGCCATACCGATTCGGTTCCCATCCACAACTCGCGTTTTCGCAGCAATTGGGAGCTTTCCGCGGCGCGCAGCATCGCGCTGGTAGAACTGCTCACCAAATACGGCGTCGCGCGCGAGCGCTTGTCCATCGCCGGATATGCCGACACCGCGCCCATCGAAAACAACGATACCGAAGAGGGGCGCCAAAAAAACCGCCGCGTCGATATCGTGCTCTTGAATGCGGCGGCCGCCAAGGGCGAGCCGGACCGCTAAGCGGGGTACGTCAAGCGAAGACGCGTTAATGCCCCAGCCCTTCCAGCCGCTGGAGAATTTGTTGAGCGGCCTTCTGGCCTGCGCTTTTCTTCGACATGCCTTCGGCGCGGCTCACCCATTCCCGTCCGACGCGCACCTCCACCAGGAAAGTTT
>JASIGB010000323.1:0-5700 GCA_030045355.1 Bryobacteraceae bacterium | reverse complement strand
CAGGGTGATGGTGTCGCGCTGGGAACGATTGAGGGAAGGGTGTCCGACAGTCAAAACCTAACCTTGCCGGCGGCGACGGTTGAGGTCCTGGACTCTCAAGGCGCAGCCATCAAGAAAGTCGTAGACCGCTACGACGGTTTCTATCGGCTTGCGGATCTTCCGGCTGGAACATACACAGTACAATTCAGCCACGACGGTTTTCAATCGGCGAAAAAAAACGTGGTGGTCGTCGCCGGGCAGACCGTGACCTTGGACGGGGCCCTGCAACCGCAGTCGCTCAACTCGACTGTGACCGTTACCGCACAGGTAGATGATCAAAACATCGCTTCAAAAACCGATATTCCCGCCGCAGACCTGCCCGTTACCGTGAACACCGTACCTCTGGACCTGATCCAACAGCAGGATCTGACCGACATCGTCCCAGCAATCAACAACCTTCCCGCCGCTAACGCCTGGACGCAGTACGGCTCGCTCAACTATTTCGAGTTTCGCGGTCAGATTATGGACCAGGACCCTGGCTCGGCTATTTTGCTGAACGGCATCCCGATCTGGGGCAACCGTGCGGATTCCCAGGTCAACAGCGTCCAGGAAATCGATGTTCTCAAGGGCCCGGCATCCATGCTTTATGGAACGCAGGACCCTGGTGGAACGATCAACATTGTGGAAAAGCAACCCCTCGACGCGAGGCAGCAGGAACTGGTCCTTCGTGGCGGCCAGTGGGGCACGGGTGGGATCGAATTCGGTTCGACAGGACCGGTCGGATCGTCCTCCAACCTGCTCTACCGGATTGACGTCGGATACATCCACAGCGATGGCTTTCGAGGGGCGGGCTACAACCGCTTCGACCTTGTCCCCAAACTTTTCTGGCGCATCACCCCGCGCGACCGTCTGCGCTTTAATGTCAACTGGAACAACGACCACTTCAACATGGACGCGGGAATTCCACTGCTGCCGCTGGCCGATCCGCTGACGGCGACCGGCCCTTACGGATTCGTCACCCCGCCGGGCATCAACATCAACAATCGCTACAACACACCGGGGAACTTCGAGAATCTGAACTCTCCGATCGGCCAAGTCTTCTACGAGCACGATTTGAACGACAACCTGACGCTCCGGTCGTCGGCGCAGTTCCAATACGGAACGGATGAATACTGGGAAGACGAGGGAAACGCGATCAATGTCGAAAGCCTTCCCTACCAGGTGCTGCGTGGCTCAAGCATCAACCCGAATACGTTCAGCCTTTTCTTCTTTCACCACAATTACGTAGGCTTCAGCCAGACCGACCTCAAGGGCAGGTTCCATCTGCTCTGGAAGCACCAGTTCGTGATCGGATACGAGTTCGACAACTACTACCATAGGACCGAGCGCAGCGATGAGGCGGAGAACCTCCCAATCCCGGCCATCGACCTCTACAATCCCGTCGAGACCGCTACAGCCGTGACATCCTTTCCTGCCTCGAGCTACGATGGCGTCTACAACGTGCAGAATGCCGTGTACTTCCAGGACTTCATAAACATTCACCCGAAACTGCAGTTGCTTCTGGGAGGCCGCTACGACGCCTACCGGCACTACGACTTCAATTATCCAGTGGTCAACGGAGTCTGGCAGTACGGCGGTCCCCAGGATAGGTTCGCGCAGAATCCCTTCACGTATCGCGCGGGAATAGTCTCGCCGCTTCTTCCTTCCCTGACTCTCTTCGCCAACTGGGCCACCTCCTTCACCGCGCAGACGGAGCTATCGCTGGCCGGCAATCCGCTGAAACCCGAGACCGGCGAGCAATTCGAAGGTGGCGTGCGCTTCAAATTTCTGCAGGACCGGGTGAGCCTCAACCTGGATTATTTCCACATCACCGAATTCAACGTGGCCGAAGCGCAGGCCAATGGATACATTTTCCAGGGCAACAGACTCATCTCTTCTGGGTCCGAGGTGGAACTGCGTGCGCGGATCACTCGGAAGGCAAACTTGTTCGCCAGTTATGGCTACACGGACGTGGCCTTCGGCAACTTCGTGGTGCCAAGCTATTTCAGCGGGTACAGCGTGGACCAGAATTATAAAGGCTATGTACCGCCGTTGACACCCAAGCAAACCGAGCGAGTCTGGCTGACTTACGCGTTGCCGAAGGGATTTCTCATGATGGTGGGGGATCGCTACATCAGCCGCCGATCCACTGACATGTACGACTTGTTCTGGATGCCCGGCTATGTCACTTTCGATGCGGGGCTGCAATATCGATGGAAGAAATGGGAATACGACCTGAACATAGTCAATCTGCTCGATAGACGCTACTGGGTTAGCGCGATCGACGACACCCAGGTCTATCCGGGTGCGCCGATTAACGCGGCCGTGACGATTCGATATCGTTTCTGATGACTACCTGACTTGAGCGACCGGAGCGAGGCTATTCTTCGGCTGGGGCGGCTCATAATAGCCGATCAGGCGGCCGTTGCAAAGGACTGCGGTCCAGAGGATCAGCGAGAGGGCCCCGGCAGCTTTGGCTCGCGTGGGGATCACGGGTGAAACATCCAGTCGTTCCGGATGGTTGTAAACGATTGGTCTGAAAATGATGGCGTGGATCAAGACCAGAATTAAGCAACTCATCTTGGCCCAGAAGAATGGATTGCCGTAATATTCAACAGCCTTGGAGCCGAATAGCGTGAAGCCCATCGAGAACATGACGAGGAATCCGGCGCGCTTCCACCAGCGCAGGCCATTGACTACGTCAGCGATGGTTCGATGCCGGAACGCCAAGCCGAGAAGCCGCAGGTCGGTGATGACGATAAGGCCACCGAAGATGGCGATGCAGGTGAGGTGAGTACTCATGATGATCGGGTATTCCAGGCCGGATTCCCGAATGAAGGTCATGAAGCTCAAGCTTTGAAGCCACTGAAACAGTCCGATCATATCTCCTACTTCGTCAGTCGAAAGCGATGAACAAACCACCGAAAACAACGCTGATCCATAACGCTAACGAGACAATCGCCGTTACGACTTGAACGGGTTTCGACACGCTGTCTGAGTCCGCGACCTTCCAATGAATCGTAAAGTTGAAGATGATAGCAAGCGCCAGGGCGTACATTTTAAAACGGAACGCTGAATTGTGCAGATACATCTGCACATCCGACAAGAACAGCACCGGCCCCGACAGCAGCACGACTGCAAGGCCCAGAATTGTCCAGGGAGTCGTTTCGTGCAAGACTTCGGCAGGTGTGGAATGCTGAATACCGAAACCCAGGAGCTTGTAATCAACCGCCGCAACCATCCCAATCGACCAAGCGAACGCCGCTATATGGAAGCATTCAGCCACCGGGAAAACCCACTCGGAGTTATTCAGTACGTCCGCTACAGAGTCAATTTGCAGTAGGAACATCTTGGTGGTAGCGTCCTTTCTTTCTTCGGCGTTTTCAGGGACTGCGGCAGCAGCGCGTAGCGGGTCCCATGGATTTCCGCATGAATCTTGTCAAGCGGTGGTTCGATATAGCCGATTCCCCGCCCACAACAAGCCACTGAGGTCCAAAGAACGAGTGAAAGAGCGGCCGCTAGCTTGGCATGCGCCGGCGCCGCCGGAGAACGGTCGAGAGGGGCAGGATCGGCATACACACTGCGATAGAAGACCAGCGCGTGTAGAATGAGCAGACCGAAACATATCAACTTGGCCCGAAAAAACGCATTATAGTAGTATTCTTCTGCTTTCGAACCAAACATTAAGAACCCGCACGTCGCCGTCAATAAGAGTCCCCAGCGCTTGGGCACGCGGAACTGGTTGATGACCTCCGCGATGGGTCTTTTACGCAGCGCCCAGCCGAGAATCCGCATGTCCGTCATCAAAATCATCCCGCCGAAAAAGGCAATTCCCATCATGTGCAGAGACAAGACGATCGGATAAGTATAGGCCGAACCGCGTAGGTAGGTAAAGAAGCTGGTGAATTGAAGCCATTGAACGAGTGAGAGCAGCATAGAGCTCGTCTTCAAAATCTGGGGCCAAGACCGGGATAGACGAAACCGATGAAAATTCCGCCAAAGATTACGCCCGCCCAGAGGATAAGAGAGACACAGGCAATCGCCTTAGCATTATGCGGCAGCGGGTCCGATTCCAGGGCACGCCGATGCACCGTGTAGTGAAAAATGACGGCCGACACGAAGAAGACCATTTTGATCAGAAAGGCCCAATTGAGATAGTACATATCCGGGTCCGACGAAAAAAGCAACAGACCGGAAAACAACATAAGCACAAGACCGCTGAGCGTCCATAGCCAAGTGTCCTTGGCGAGATCGGACGGGGATTCCTTCGTCCGGATAACACCCAGTAGAGAAAAATTCACAACGGCAATTGTACCGATCGAAACCGCGAAGCCGAGGATGTGGAAGCACTCCAGAATGGGGAAGGCCAGCTCTGAAGAATCTAGCGGGTTAGCAATGAACACTTGAGATAACTGAAACCAAGACGCTCGCTACCGTTACTGGTGGCACCGTTTTCACAATCTTATAGCAAGTTTATTTTACACCCTAGGCAACATACGCTGAGATTCGTTGTGCCGCCAAGCCGGCGATGGTCATCGGGGTACCCATGCCCGCCGGGAACCGCGCGGAGGAGTTCGAGGCGCAACAAAACCGAGTTCGACCAACTCGGTCGCGATATCGGGTAGCGGCCGGCGGGTTTGACGGCTGACTTGCCTCAGATGCAGGTAGGCCTGAGCCTCCGTGATGCTCTGCCGCTCCTGGAGATATTCTTTGGCCTGGCGTATCACCGCGTACTCCGCGACATCACGCTCCAGGTCCTCAACCAGCTTCTTCAATACCTTTCCGAGCTGATAAGGCCCGAGGACGGTGGCTACGGATTGGGAGATGGTGGTAATGGGGTTGGTATGCGCTTCGCCCATTGCGAGCAAGGCCTGGGCCCGATCGGCAATTTTCGAATCGGCGAGCTCCGCCTCCAGATCGGCGATCCGGAGAATGTCGCGAACATAGGCGGTGTGATTGTGCCAGTTGCGCCAAATCGACTGGCAGACCCGAGCGATCTGTTGCAACACATGTGGAGCGTTGCTCGAAGACGCGCTACTGAGGGCGAACGATAATGCACCAGTCTCGGTCTCCTCGGTTCCGAGGGCGAAGCTGAGGACCGTCAAGCCGTTTCCGTCTGATGGCGGGACTGACAATCCCTCCGCGATTCTCCGCTCCCACGCCTCGCCGCCGTCAAGAAGTTGATCGATCGCGAATCCTTCTGCCAGGCCATTCCGCAGCCCCAAACGGGCAACTAGAACTAAGCTCTGCGGCACTGGCCGGTTCCTGCCTTGTCGTTCCCAAGCCATGTTTTCTCCGAATGCGTCGCAATCAAAAAGGCGACTCATACAGCAGTACCACGGAACAGACTGGAAACTACGACTCAGACGGTCAACTCTTGGTCAGTGACAGTCAAAATCAAAGGTACGTGACTCCGACTAAATCAACGTTTAGCGGGATTGAACCAGTCCGGTCGCCGACTAAAGAGTTTTCTTCGACTGATCCGTGCTTGGCGGGGTCAGCTTGTTGAGCCTCAAGTAAACAGCCAGCTCGCCGTATTCTTCACTGGCGTGAGTAATGATGTACACCAGCGCCGCAATATGGGTGAGCTGTCCGACTGGAGTTTGGACCATCTTCTGGGCGTTCTCGGCCGAAAGCTCATCGAACGCCTCCTGGCAGGATCGCACTGAGTTTTCCAGGTCC